>JAJFLO010000325.1 GCA_021772675.1 Verrucomicrobiota bacterium
GATGAAGTTTGTCACACTCTACGAAAACATTTGCCGTGAACTTCAGCGATCCTATCCCATTAATGAATCGTTGGCAAAAATATTAGTGATGATTTCTCCACAAACTGGCAAAAGTGTAAAACGAGAATTTGAAGCGTCCCCTCAATTTGACGATTTTCTCGCGACGATTTCCAAAGTCCGACAGACTGCTAGCCTGATTAATTCAGACGATTTCTACTACGAGCACATATTTTGCTTCATATAAAAGGACTTATGAAGAGCTGGAGAATTCGAAATAGTGTACTATTTCTGCATCCTCTAAACCTCCATAACTCATTGATCTGAACCATACTAAGCACTCTCGTGACGAAATCTCATGAATTAATCAGGCTAGTCTATCGTGTACTTAATTCGTGATTGAGGAACATATATCCATGAGTTGAAGATGAGATGCAAGATGTATGGCTTATTTATGGACAACTCCTTAGTTTCATGTGATTCTTTCCCGATGGTGAATATCAATCGCGAGGGTGGAATCCAAAGTCACTTTGGAAGACGGTTTATCGGAACGTAACTGCGAGTTTATCTTATCGGATTGTTGAGTCCACCATTCATTGGCGTTTTTCTGGCTCCAATTAGAATCGATTTTGCAAAATCTCAATTCATCCAGTAACGTTCGTGCATTTGAAAATCGGTGTTCAGGTTCTTTTTCTAAACATTTCATAATGATGTTTTCTAACGATGTATTATAGTTCCTTTTAAACCTATCTGATGGTTTTCGGGGAGGAGTTAATAAATGATGTTTACAAATTTCAACTACCGTTTTCGCGATAAACACATCCTTCCCACTTAGTAATAAATATCCGAGAGCACCTAATGAATAAATATCACTTCTAGCATCAACATTCAATGGGTCAGTTATTGTTTCTGGAGCAAGATACTGTGGCGTTCCAGAAATTGTATCTGGATTTGTTATGTCCAGTTCACCCCCTCCACCCTTAATATCTTTAATTAACCCGAAATCAAGGACTTTTACAATATCATATGCTCCCCCTCGATTAGTAAGAACAATATTGGCTGGTTTTATATCACGGTGAATTAATCCGACATCGTGAGCTTCTGCCAATGACCCGCAAACTTGTTTAAGAATATGAATCACTCGTTCCTCAAGTTGGGCACCGTCGATTTTTATTAATTGTTTTAAGTCGATTCCGGTCAGGTACTCCATTGCATAATAAAAAATACCATCTGGCGTATGACCATAATCATAGATTTGAATGGTATTTGGATGCGTTAATTGACTGGTGAGCTGTACCTCTCGCTCAAACCGCACGATTGATTCTCTACTCGCTTTTTCAGGAGTTAAAAGTTTTACCGCTGTTGGACGTTTAAGCAATGCATGCTCAGCTAGATACACCTGCCCCATTCCTCCTTCACCAATTTTTTTTGTCAGTTTATACTGTCCAAGCTGTCTTGCTTCCATCTCCTTGTCTTTCATTCTGGATCTAAAGTTAATCGCAATATATGAAAATACTAGCATCATAATTGCTGAAAGAGTGAGGAGAACAAATAGAAATGTAAATACTTTCCTCAATACATAAAGTGGTCTATAAGCTTCACTTAGATCAATTTCTGTTGCGACTCCAAAATTGTAATCAGGTAGCCAACCCCATGAGCCAACGACCATGACACCGCGATAATCTCGATATCCCTCAACATTAATCCCATCTTCGCCGCTTATTGCTTTTGCCGCCAAAAACGTCAACGGTTGCGCTGCACGAGGCACTTCTGTTTGATATCCCATGGTTAAATCACCGCCTGGATTTCGAATCTCAATATTTAAGACGGAGTTGATGTTTTCATTCTCAGGCAGCAAGCCTATATCCCTAAGTTGTTTCTCAAATCGACTATTGGATATCATGACTCCTTTATCATCAAATGCGTAAGTTTCACCTGATTTCCCAGATCGAGCAACGGTCAAAATACGTGTGAAATCTTCCGGCTCAATATCGAGACCAAGTGTGAGCAATGTCTTGCCTGATTCATCCTTTATTGACGTCGCGATTACCATAATTGATTCACTTAGACCAGTAGAAACCTGATCAATAGTTTCTGGTTTAAATGGGGTCACAAGCACGGTTGTCCCACTCTTAACATGTGCCGAAAAGCTATCCATATGCTTAGAGTGAATTCGGTGTCCCACATGCGTATCAGCGTTTTTGCCAATAAAAACACCTTCATTGTTAATAATTGAAAATCCCCGGTATCCCAGTGAATCTATCCTTGGCAATAGGTACTTCCTCAATTGAGATAACTCGTCAGATTTTTTTAGTGCATCGGAATTTTTATCATTTTTAGCTGACATGTGTAATAATTTAACTGAAAGATTGCGGAATGTGGATTCAGATGCAATTAATTTAACTGCTTTGACTTGAGAATTGATCCAAATCTCTAATGCAGTGATATCTGCCTTCAGGATTGTGTCTAATTCTCTGGCTAAAATATCTTGAATTTCTGATTTAAGTCGATGGTTTGCCCACCACCCAAGAAACCCAATGATTGTTGCTGCTGTGAGGGGAATCAAAAATAATTTTGAAAACTTTGTCGATGTCATAGTTCGCAAATGTCGTCTATATGATAGATCTCGAATTATAGGATTACATTCGTCCGGAAACGGCAGTGATTATACCATGACCTTAGGCTTCCTATGCAATTGCCGTTCAATCTTTTCTATACGACTCGCAAATCGAGTCTGCTCTTTCATTTGTTTTCTTACAACATGACGGGCAGTAGATAGCCCGACGTCAGTAATGCCCAGTCTTTGTCCAATTTCAGCCAGCGTGTATCGCCCCCGACAGTAGGTCCCCGCTAGATATAATAACGCTTTCCGGCCCATATTCTTGCGACTGTGTGTTTTTAATACTTTTTCTCTGGAAGTCCTAAACTCTTTGCAAACAAGATTGATTAACTCGTCAATATCAACCCATGCCTCTAGCTTTGCGCGGTTTGGCTGAGATCGAGCTAACGGCATATTGCCGAATAAACTGGTTAAGCGACGGCGAATATAATCGACGAACTTGACTGTTCCCAATACCGTTTTGGCTGCCGCAGTTTCGAATGGATCACCAATTTCATGCATCAATCCGCATTCAACAAATTCAGAATAATTATCCTGTTGCGCCATTAAACTATCGCCCCAATGACTAAGTACTTCTTGCCTGTCAAGCCATTCTGGACACTTCCAAATTCCTAGAAGAAAGGGATAGCTGCTCCATTTATAATGACGAAGCGTAACCAGACATTCTTGCGATGATATTTTAGGGGCAGATAAATTTTCTTTTCGGGCTGGTGTCAAATGAATATATTGACTAACTTTGGAGCCGTAACTATCATTATCCACCAAAATGCTTTTGTAACGTCCTTGGAATATATGACCATTGCGTTTATCACGCCGATTTTTAGTCACGGTAAAAGCGGTCATAAATGTCTGCATAAACTTACATAAATTCCCCTCAGGTGTCACAAAATATAAGTGAAAATGATCTGGCATGAGGCAATAACTACGTAATGAAATGCGAAACGACAAAACACATTCACATAACTTTTCCAAAAACAATTCATAATCATCATCTCTTTCAAATACTTTATTCCCTGCGTTACCTCTATTGGTTACATGATAACCAGCACCTTCATATTCGATTCTAAGCGGTCTTGCCATGATGATATACCTCCTTCATATACATTCCAACCCGAATTTCTCACAATACTTCTGTTACAAAAGCGGGCTAACACTAAGATCGCATGCCATTATATTTTAACAGGTAATAGCATACCAAAAAAATCTGTATCACTAAAACACGTGACCAGTGCGTGCGGCTTAGACTGATTGCCTGGTCAGACTACTCCTGCAGATTTAGAACGATTTGTGCCGAAAACGTTACTCGTTTTAGTCTGTGTCCCACCAATTTTAAAGACAATCCACCGTCGGATAATTTAATCATTTATGTCGAAGAGTTAATTGTTCAAAATCAACTTTCAACCTTGGCGCCAGTTTGAGCTCCGCACAAAAAAACTCAGATCTCGCCGACATACTATACACCTGGGTGTCAAGTTTGTCTGTTACGCTAAATAGCTTTGACCCTATTTCACCCAAGCCGTTATCCGGCAGTACTGCTTTGAAACTGAGAATGATATAGGGCAGAGATTCCTTATCACCTCTACGAATGTGGCGTCCCGTAAATAACTTGAATTTCGAGTTATTTCCAGTTCCTAAGGTAGGGACGGTGAGGTAATAGGTGTACTTGGTAAACAGGAAAGAATTCATATCTCTGCTTAATTTAATAAGCTTAATATCAAGTCAAATAGGCGAAATTATTGATTCAAGTGAGACCGCAAAATTTAAGGTAAAATACTTGCAATCGCAGTAGACAGTTTCTTGCGAAGAATTGGTTCTGCTTCAGCCAGAGTTAGATTTAGTCTATTACAGGAGGTCACAAGACGGTTCTCGTGATATAGGAAATCATCTTTTGTTCTTAAAGATTGTTCTTCGGATGAATTTGTCTTTGTATGTCCGGTTAATCGCCCCCCACCTTCGTCTGCATTATGGTGCATCATCTGGCTTTCCTGCTCATTTCCCCTGCTCGTATCAACACCGCCCTTAATTCTTTCTCCAATTGTAACGTCCAAAACTAAGCCGATTTCGATGTTTTTATTTCTATTTGTTACAATATTACCACTCATTGCACCGATTGCAGCTCCTCCAGCCGCACCATATCCTGTATTATTCGTTCCAACATTATGTCCAATTGCCGCTCCCGCTATTCCTCCAGCAATCGCTCCTAAAATGGTGTTGGATGAGTTTTTTTGTGCATTCTCACCATAATAACGTAGATCTGTTCTCAGATAATACTGAGCATCATCTATATTATTAACAAATCGATATCCTAATTTTTCAATTTCTCGTTCAATATCACTGGTTACATCAATTTCATCTCCAGAAGTATTTCTGAATCGTGAATAAATTGTCATTTTGTCGGCATTTGTCGGGCGAATCCGGGGATTAGATTTTATCCATTTTAACTTTGTATCAATTTTAAGGCGGTCCGGATTCGTCATCGACACCGTACCAATATAGGCTTTATCCGCAGTTCGACATCCCATGAAACCCACTAACACAAGAAGAATGAAAAAAAGTTGACAGACATTCGTATAATTAAGTGATGATTTTGTTTTCATTATCCTATTCCCAATATTTGTTTAATTAGAGTATTTTGAATCAGCTCACCTTAGTTTATTCTAAGTTAAGCCTTTTTTTAGTCATCAGTAGAGTTACTCAGGATTCGAAAAAACATCTTTTGTTGGTTTTAATTCATTACGATACAGTGACCACTTTAATATTAATGGTGTAATTAATGTTGTGACAATTACCATAATAACGACAGCGGAAAAAACACCTGCAGTGACAACTCCAAGTCCTTTCCCAACACTGGCAAATATTAACCCGACTTCACCACGAGGAATCATCCCAATACCTATAGAAAGTCGATCATTTTCCTTTCCCCCAGGAATTCCGGCTACAATTTTTCCTACAACAGCAACAATGGTAAACATCAACGCCATTTCCAGTGTTCCGGGCTGAAGAAACGTTTGCAAATTCACTTGCATCCCCATCAGCACAAAAAAGACCGGCGCAAATAATGCCTCCAACGGTGCAACAAACTGTTCGATCTTTCTTTTGTCATAATGTTCCGAGAATAGCTCTTCATGTAATATTAAACCAGCGGCAAATGCACCGACAATTGACGCGAGGCCTATTAAATTAGCAACCCAGGATAAGGTAAATGCGAAGGCCAGTGGAAATAACAACTTTAAATGTTGTCGTTCCATACGACTGATAATTTTCAAATTCCAACGAATTATTTTTTCTCCAAGCTTAAAAATAATAGCGAAGAATATTACCGAAAGAGTTGTGATTTTCACAACCTCTCCGATGTGAAACTCACCACTGATAACTACGCCGACAACGACCGCTAAGATTATCAAACCGAGGACATCATCGATGACTGCAGCACCAAGAATTATCTTCGCTTCAGGGGTTTGAATTCGATCTAAATCCTTAAATACCCGCGCAGTTATACCCACGCTTGTTGCACAAAGTGTAGCCGCCAGGAATAAATGGACTGAAGATGGTGCTGTCGGTAATAGCCACAATCCTGAGCCATATCCTAATAAAAACGGAACAACAACGCCGACAATAGCAACCATAAGAGACTTAGGGCCAACTTTTACCATCTCCTCAACATTGGTTTCCAGCCCTACCATAAAAAGCAAAAGAATCACGCCGTAACTCGAAAATAACCACAAAGCAAAAACCATAATACAATATTCAAACGCGCCAGAACTTCCCATGATGCCAATCATTTGCTGTCCTACATGACCAGGAATAAGTTCCTCTTGCGAAAAAACCTGTTGAGCAGCATCATAAACATTGAGTCCAGAGCTGAGTACCAGATGAAATATTCCGGTAGCACTATCAAGGTGCATAATTAAAACAAATAACGGTACTTTCAGAAAATACCCAATATTCCCTACTAAAACGCCGATGATCAATTCTCCAAGCACAGCAGGCTGATTGTATTTATCTGCTATCCAGCGGCCGAATATAGCTAAAAGAATTACTACCGCTAACTCCAATAATATCATTGAAAATGGATCCGAGTGGCCACCTCCCTGTTTGCTACCATGATTATTATCATCAGTGACGGTTTGCGTTGCGTTACCGTCACTGGATGAATGCGCTTCAGTTACAACATCTAAACTGGTATTCGATGCATTGACTTCATTCATCAGATAACAAAACCATCCGATAGAAATGACAATAAACAAGCGTGTTATTTTTAGTTTGGTTTGACTAAACATAGTAAATGCTTCATCCAATAATGTTGATTGCTGCCATTAATTTTTTGTATGGACAGAATTATTTTATAGGTCGCCATTCAGGGGTTCAGTTATTGGTGATTCCACAAGTTTAAAATCCATTTTGCGATTCCGTATCGGATTTGAGGTTATTTTTCGTAACTCTTTGTTCTTGAAACGAATTGTCGTGAAGTTTTTATCAGCTTTCGGTCTCCTAATACCTGAATCTTAAGTACGTATTACAGGTCACTTTTTCATTGATGCTAAAAATTCCCACTTCCCTCATGTGGAATTCCTTGTCCAAAGAATTACAATCGATTTTCAAATGAGCCCTAGCCCGCATTTCTCACAAGAAATCTATAACAACGTTGGATTAGGCAGTATTTTCAAGCGTAACTTGATTGACTATCCTCAAAGTACTGTGAGTACGATTGTGGGATTCAATCATCGCAACACCTGAAACGACAACCTGATACAATGTTTCATGGCGATTTCTTGAGCGAAATGCGGGCTAAATAAAAAAATCAATATACTATGGTGGAATTATATTGAAATACGAAACAATTTTTCGTTTCATATTCAAAATAATTGAGAATGGGTTTGCCAGCTTATAAAAGCCGCCCTAATTTATTGAAACCTAAATAGCGGGCGTAGCATAGTGGTAATGCTCCAGCCTTCCAAGCTG
Source organism: Verrucomicrobiota bacterium (assembly GCA_021772675.1). GTDB lineage: Bacteria > Verrucomicrobiota > Lentisphaeria > JABSQK01 > JAJFLO01 > JAJFLO01. The sequence continues at coordinate 7,580 of JAJFLO010000325.1, forward strand.
ATTAGGGGGGTTCGATTCCCCCCGCCCGCTCCACCATTGTCGTCTAAATTCACTGTTGATTTAACTCCGCAAATGACACTAACCCGGTTTTCTCACAAACCTTGTGGTGAGAAGTCTGAGCTAAGGAGCTGTCCTCCAGATAAATTGAACATGTTCACGCTCAGATTTGGTTTAGAGTTTTTTGATCAGATTGCGTGAATTCGCAGGTTTACAATCCGTTTCCTGACGGAAATAGCGAGCTATTTCGAGTAATTCGTGGTTAAGGATCGTATAACCATGAGCCGAAGATGAGATGCGAGATGTATGATTTATTTAAAGACAGCTCCTAAAATTCAGATAACCAATTTATATCCTGCTTAATAGCACTATCGAGCGGTAGTTTTAATTGCATCTCGTTCGGTATACCTTCAGCGATATTCTTCAGGCGTTTTAGAAGTGCTAACCACAATGAATTTCTCCATTCCGTTTCAGTTAATTTCCATTTTTGACATTCTGTTTTCTTCGGGGTCTTACTGCGTATATCTTTTATTATTTTTTCTAATGTATATTTTGTGTAACATTCTTCTGCAAAACCGGTTAGTTTAATCATCATTTTCCTTTCACTCACAAGTGTAGTAAGAGCGGATTCGAAAAGTACTCACAATCCTATCTGGACTGCAAGAGGCATGTTGAATGAGCTCTCGTTAAATTGATTTCACGTATATGGCAATAAAACTATTTATTAATCCAGTTTCCGGCAGCGGCAAAGGCTCTCGGATTGCTGCAATAATCGCAGGATATGAACCAATCATCATTAATCCGGAAAGAATTTGTTCTCAGATAAAAAACCATGTTCATGAAGGAGATATTATCTTTATTGCCGGGGGCGATGGCACAATTTCGTTGATTATTAATGGATTAGTTCGATGTAACTTATCTGAAAAAGTTCGATTGCTATTATATCCAACTGGAACTGGTAATGATTTATGTCGATCACTGGGCATCTATACAAAAAAGTTTGACGGAGATACAATCCAAAATCGTGTTAAGGGCGATCAGAAAACAATTACCCTTCCACTATGGGAGTATCATGAATCTTATTTTATTTGCTACTTGAGCCTGGGAATTTCTCCAAAAATATTAGCATCGGTCGCTCATTATAGGAACTGCTTTCCTTCATCAAAATTGATAAATCTGCTTTTATATACCTACTTTGGCCTGTACTATAAACAGTATTATATCAATCAGGAATCTGATATACGAATATCGGATGAATCAATTTCATTGAAAAATAAATCAGGTGTCGTGTTAAGCAATATCGATTCGTATGCAGGAGGAAGTAAAATCGGTTGTCAACCCATAAATGCAGAATCGTTATGTGTAACAATATTTAGTAACTACTGGGATCTATACAGTTTGGTGGCAAATCGATTTTCTCCCAACCCCCAGCCCCCACCCTGTTCAGTCACAACATATTCTGAGATAAAGGGATCTGAAATTCCAATTGAAATAGACGGGGAAGTTATTAAGTTTTTTGATGCCAATGTTTCGACAGCAGGCAAGATAACGTTTTTAGTTTAATCCCCCCCGTGGGTTTAATTCCCAGACACTGTTGTCGGGACAAAATGGTTTTTCAAGGCATCACATACATCGCGGCGAGCAGGGACCAACTCATAGAATCGTTTCCATCACTTTGCAGTTCTGAAAACAATCATGTAGTATGAATAAAATCTGGAAAACAAAGGTTGATAATATGAAAAAAAAATCATTATTATGCATGATTACACTATGTTGCTTGATGCTCTTATCCATTTCAGCAAAGGCTAAAAACCAAAGTTTGGAATTAATCAATGATAGCGGAAAATGCGGCTGGCTAATATTTGGCCACGGGGTAATGGACTCCACCACAAATTGTGACGATCAAGAGATTAATATTGATGTTAGCTGGACGTTGGCCGAAAAGGGTGTCTGAATCTTTTTTACGACCAGCTTATCTTTATTACTCAAGTTTTGCAGTTCATTTTTGAGGTGGACCTCATGCTGCCAAGCGTTCATTTCGATGCTCGTCAGGTAATGCTTGGTCGGTTCCATTTGTGGCATACAATATCAAAGATTCACCGAGCATTGTTCTAAACATTC
>JAJFLO010000326.1 GCA_021772675.1 Verrucomicrobiota bacterium
CCGAAAAATACCTTCTTCCTATATTTGGGCACGATCACGACGTGGTATTTGCAATCCCACTTCGTATGTGCTAAGCTTTGCCAATCTTTCATTGTACAGTCCTTTCTGGCCTGCTCCCAAATCGGGGCTTCCTCAAAGGACCGTACCCTTTTTACTCTCGCTGAGCACGGCGGAGCCTCTTAAAGTCTCACCGGCAGAGCCGGTGGTTTACTAAATGAATTACACCGAATTCAATAGAGACAATTGTTTGCCTTTTTTAAGCTTTTTGACGCCTGTTTTTGAGCGTCTTTGGAGTGCGCAGATCTGTCTGCGCTTTAAGATTGCGCGGAGCAAAAGGCTGTATTATCAGGCATTGAGAATATTTTCAGAAGAAGGCTGGCCGACTTACCACTCCATACTACTATCCGTAAGAATCTTGTTTTTTAACAAGTTTTCATGATTCGTCATTCATAAGATGTTATTCATAAAGAAGATAGAATATCGAATATCGAACAAGAAATTATGAATATTGAAGGATAATGAGAGGCGCTTTTTGCGCTCCCCTACAACAACGGCTCAACGCAGTTAGAAAACTTTATCATTCGACATTTCTTGTTCGACATTCGATATTCTTTCCATAATTTGGTTGCGGCCAACGGCTGCGCTAGGGTATTTTAAAGCGCAGGCAAGTCCTGCGCACTCCAAAGATTTGCCGTACAAATCAGCTTCTACACCAAACTAAGTTGTAACATAAAAATCTTAACATGATTAATATTAGTAACACATAAAATATTCCCTGATATCGATTTTGAGTCTAATTTACAGATTTTCGGAAAGAACTGATAAACCTTAAATCCGTATGATATAGTGAATCAAGGTACGTAACGCTTTGGAGCATAAAATGTTGCAGAATACTGATGCATACCATAAGGTACGTTGATGAATTATACAATATACTTATGCGTAAATGGTTACGCAGATTATTGTGCAAGATCGTGCCGATTCAGGTAAACATATATATTAATTGATTTACCCGAAAATCAAGAATAATAACCGAGTTTCTAAAACCGGTTTTTAATCAATCATGAAAATGTTAAGTTTATTCACGAGGACGACATTTTTTTATCTGCACCTGAAATCGACCTCATCCTTTGACAAGAGCTGGTTAATTAGCTATTTTATTGAAATTAAGATCCTAGAAATACAACATTTGCAAAAATATACACAAAATTGAATATAATTCTTGTTCGATAATATATAAAAATGACTAAAGAATTTACGTCTTTAAAGCTCTGCATTTAGCCTATATTATACATAAACTTTCTATTATAAGTCATCATATTACATGATATCAACGAGTTGTGAAGTTATTCGGGTTCGAAATAGTTTCCACCACGGCGGATTTACAACACTATTTCTGCACGCGAATGAAATTAATAACTCACTGATCTCACGCAATCTGATGACTCCCACAACAAAAGTTTATGAATAATGCAGGTTAGTAACGTCTTATTTATGCAAATTCCTCTACTTTATAACCGATGCAGCTATTTCTCCAATTAATCACGTCACTCAAAACTAATACGACTAAAAAAAGGTAACCCTGGTATGATTAGAACAAGAGGAAATATTAGAGATTTCCCCATCGCAATATTAACCACGCCGGGCGGCCGACAGCTTGCGGATGCTGTTAATGAAAAACTTGTTGAAATATCAGGTGAATTCGGAGAACCGCTTCCACCGACATTTTTACGACTTTCTGAAAATTATCGTTTCCAAAATGGAGAAGGAAAAGCGGTAATAATTGACTCGATACGAGGGACAGACCTCTTTATCATAGTCGACGTGGGTAATTATGGCGTAAAATACAAACGTTATGGTAAAAATATCCCAATAAGTCCTGACGAACACTTTCAGGATCTTAAAAGAATTTTAGGCGCGGCTAAAAATATGGCCCAGCGAACCACCGTTATTATGCCTCTTTTATATGAAAGTCGACAACATAAAATGAGCGGTCGTGAATCCCTAGATTGTGCATTGGCATTACAAGAACTGGTAAATTTTAATGTTGATACAATTGTTACCATTGACGCGCATAATTCCCATGTTATGAATGCAATCCCCATGCACGGTTTAGAAAATTTACATGCATCGTATCAGCTAATCGAAGCGTTTATATTAGAAACCGAAAATAAATTCAGCATTAATCCAAACGAACTTGTCGTCTGTAGCCCGGACCTCGGAGGCTTAGAACGAGCACGATATTTTGCTGAGCATTTTGGCGTTCATTTAACTGGTTTCTATAAATTTAGAGATCTAACCCGAGTTGTGAATGGACAAAATCCGATATTAGAGCATAAATTTTTAGGTGCAGACATAAAGGGAAAAAATGTTCTGATTGTTGATGATTTACTAGCCTCAGGAAACAGTCTGATTGAATCGGCGCAGGAATTGAAAAAATTAGGAGCTGCAAAAGTTTATTTTGCAGTTACATATGCACTTTTTTCTGATGGTTTCAAAGCATTTAATAAAGCATGGGAGACTAATTTATTCGAAAAAGTCATTGCCTCAAACGCCACATATTTACCTCCTGAACTAACAAGAAAGGAATGGTTTATTGAAGCCGATGTCACTAAATTTCTAGCTAAATTTATTCATTCTTTTAATCGAGATGCGTCAATAACAAAATTACTAAATAGTACAAGTCGAATTAATAAGCTATTAGGCCGCAAACTGCCGTCACGGGATAACGTAATTCAGAAGGGAAAAAATAGCAGTAGCAAACATATTGAACTGCCATTAGACTATTAATTTGTAAGGCTATATTTTTAACATTTATTAATTGACTATGCATTTCTGAATTTTCTCCGTTTAGCCAGTATTATTCAGGCTAAATCATTTAAAAATCAGTCAACCATTGAACAAACAAATTTAAAATTACTACCATGAATTCAATATCTCCTTTACAAGTAGAACGACTCAATTTTGAACCAACTTTACCCGAAATATTTAGAAAAAATGGTACCAATATTACCATCACAAAACATGATCCCTTACTCCCGACGAAAGATAGAGAGTCCATCAAAGTTCGATTTCCTGAAACGTTTGGAAAGCCAATTATTACATTTAGATCAGAAGAAAAACAGGAAACTCAACCGCACAATGTCGGCGTTATTTTTTCTGGTGGCCAGGCTTCGGGAGGACATAATGTCATTGCGGGTCTATTTGATGGTTTAAAATATTTGAATAAAAACTCAAAATTATATGGATTTCTCAATGGACCGGATGGATTACTCACAAATAATCACATCGAATTAACAGCTGAATTGATTAAGCCATTCAGGAATTCAGGCGGGTTCGATATGATTGGTTCAGGTCGAACTAAACTGAATCATAACGATCAGTTCGATACAGTCAAAGAGAATTGTACAAAACTGGACATTAGTTCTCTCGTTATCATTGGCGGCGATGATTCCAATACAACCGCAGGTATTCTTGCCGAGTATTTCCTAGCAAATAACATTCCGATCCAGGTTATTGGGTGTCCAAAAACCATTGATGGTGATTTGCGTAATGATTGGATAGAAACATCATTTGGTTTCGATACCGCATGTAAAGTATACAGTGAATTAATTGGCAGTATTTGCCGGGATGCAATATCCGCAAAAAAATATTGGCATATCATAAAATTAATGGGCCGTTCAGCGTCACACATCGCCTTAGAATGTGCATTACAAACGCATGCAAATATTACCATCATATCTGAAGAAGTCGAAAATGAAAAACTAACATTACAAAATATTATTGATTCAATTTGTTCTATAATATTAAACCGATCCAATTTTGGAAAAAACTACGGAATTCTACTCGTTCCTGAAGGCTTGGTTGAGTTTATCCCTGAAATCAAAGTTTTAATTTCAGAACTAAATGATTTGATGGCTGAAAATGACATCAACCAGGAAAGTTTGGCAAACACTTGTGATTCCACTGAACTCGAAAAATACGGTCTTTCTAAACATTCCGCAGAAGTCTATTTAGCGCTACCCGCTGAGATCCGATTACAGTTGGTGATGGATAGAGACTCTCATGGCAACGTCCAGGTGTCAAAAATCGACACAGAGAAACTACTCATACACAAATTATCCAGTCGTCTAAACGACTTAAAGAATAGTGGCGACTATAACGGCAGTTTTTCTCCACAAGGTCACTTCTTTGGCTATGAAGGACGATGTGTAGCGCCATCCAATTTTGATGCAAATTACTGTTATAACCTGGGATATACAGCAGCCGCAATGATTGGAGCAGGAGAAACAGGATACCTATCCTCGATAAAAAATCTAAATATGCCGGTCTCAGCATGGCAGCCCCATGGCATTCCAATCAGTGGTATGATGAATATGGAACGACGTCATGGAAGTGAAAAACCAGTTATCCAGAAATACCTGGTCGATTTAGGCGGAAAACCATTCGCCGAATTCTCTAAGAATAGAGATGATTGGGCAGAAAATGACCGTTATGTCTTCCCCGGCCCCATTCAATATTTTGGCCCTTCGTCAATTGCGGATGCATGTACAATAACACTTACCTTGGAAAAAACAGGTTAAAAGGGTCCCAGAATATTATAAGGTTATGCGCCAAACGAAGAAAGAGACTGCCTCTATTGGCTTGGAGGCTTTACAAGTAACTCGGGCATTCCTGCCTGAGCAATAAACCGGGTTAGCAGACAGGAATGTCCGCTTTACTTTTTGCCGTTTCTGGACAGACTCTATATAGCAACTGACGGAAACGTTAAATTAGCGACGAGAAATTTACTGCATTCAGCATAGTGCCATGATTACGCCAATAAATACAACGTCTGTATCTGAAAAATCTCAGATTCACCTTCAAGACAAAGATATCAAACACCGGTCAAAACTCCGGCTTTCCAATACAGAAACAGTTAAATTTCACGCTGAGAAAACACAGTTTTTACTAAGATTTGGGGGTGCCAATGACATCAGCATCAAAAATGAAAAAATAATCCAAGTCAGGCAGGTTGATCAATATCATGCTATAAGTAACGAAAATGAGCATTCCCTTCGATCGGCAACAATTTCCCACGAAAAATATGCAGAAGTTAACGATGCTAAGATTTTATCTAAACATGCCATTAAAGTTCGCAATGCCTATGCGGGGCCACAGCAACTAACCAGACATGTCAACCTCCTTGCATAAACAGACTCATTATCTCAAGTAATTCACAACATGCAATACCTCCTTCCCCACGGGATGTAGTAAAATACCATGAAGGACATGAAGAAAAGAAATTAGTTTTTTTACTAGATAAGCTCGGCGCAAGTCCTTCGGGTGTGCATTGTCTGTACTGGATGGAGTTGTATCTTTGGAGGATTGAGGCGTACTGAGGTACTCCTTCGATCTTCTAAGGATGCAAATCCGCCTGTACAGACAACCCAAAGGGCGGGCATTTCTGGCAGAATTTCATTTGCGTAGAAGACGACGATCCTCGGATCGACTTACTTCCATGCAAACGAAACTCCATCAAGAACTGCTCCGTGCACACCCGAAGGACTTACGCCGAGCTTATCTAGCTTCACGCGCTTTATATCCTTTTTATGGTAAAACCATCTATGATATTCCGTGAATGTCCGTGGTGAAAAAGACTAGTCCACCCGTAGAATACTGGTATTTTTAATAATCCCCTTTTTCTTGAAATTACATTCACGTGGATTAATATAGCTATAATCATCCACATAAAAAACATGGAAAACTATGCGTACAATTCAAATGACCCTAGATAATAAATTAGTTTCATCTGTCGATAAGGTTGCAAAAAAGCTAGGGATTTCACGGTCAGCGTTTACTCGAAAAGCACTTCAAATTGCAGTGAATCAAGTCACTATTGATGAACTGGAGAAGAAGCATCAATCGGGATATGAAAAAATTCCAGTAGAAGACTCGGAGTTTAACGATTGGGAATCTGAACAAAATTGGGGTGATGAATGAAACGTGGGGAAGTAAGATGGTATAAATTTCAATCACCAGATAAAAAACGGCCGGTATTAATTCTAACACGAGATTCGGTTCTCGAATATTTAGGAGAAACGACCATCGCTCCGATCACGTCAACCATCAGAGACATACCTAGTGAGATCATTTTAACCTCTAATGACGGTATGCCAAAAGACTGTGCTATAAATTTTGACCATATTCAAACCGTGTCAAAAACAAAAATTGGTTCTCTAATCACAACACTACCAAAAAATAAATTAATTCAGGTGCGAAATGCGATCCTTTTCTCTTTAGATCTTTGATGTGTTCGTCATGAAAAGCCTAAGAACAACTTTGCGCCTTCCTGGCAAGCCGCAGCATTAGCAGACACTGTTGTGAGAGATAGAAATTTTTGTCGCGACTTGCACGTTAAGAAAATCAAATTAGGTTGATATCCAAAATATCTATCAAAGATAAAAAATAACCGTTTGTTACATGATAGATGCTGATCAGCGCTAGTGGGGAGGTGATAAGTATTTAATATGCGATTAAGCAATTGCTGAATACATGTCTGAAACATTATTTAAGTCCGTCAACTTTTTAAATAATTCAGGCTGTTCATGGAATCAGGTATGGCTACAGATTTTATATGTGGGGAACTAACCATTCATTCCATATTAAAATGATCCTTGTTAATTTCTACCGGTTTTCCATATCTACTCACCTTTCACCGTATAATTAACACGAGAAGAATGCATACCCAATAATCTCACCAATCATCTATAAAATAGGAGAATTTGTCATGGTTAAACTCATTATATCATTACTTCAAAATCGATTGCGATTACAAATTTTATTGCTACTACTTCTAACCAGTAATAGTTTTGCTGGGATTGGAGTTCTTGTTTGCGAGATAAAAGACGGTAATGGAAACCTAATATATGATGCCACTCTATCATATACTCCGAATCAAGGTCAAGCTCCCAGGCTCTTAAGCTCCGGGAGATGGGGTCAAGGTCTTGCAGCAGGAATTTACCTAATTAGAGTCGAGAGACCTAACGGAGACTTTATTACAGAAACAAGAGAAGTAAACGGCAATATTGTAAGTTTAGAATTTGTGTTTGATATTTCCCAAGATACTCCTCAGTTGTTTCTAACCAATAAACCACTAACAGTAGAAAAAAATGGATTGGCTGTGATTTCGACAGATGAGCTTAGTGTCGCGGATACAGAAAATATCGAACAAAAAATAGTATGCGTTTTAAAAAGTTTACCTGCCCATGGAACGCTAATCATGAATTATTTCCCAATGAATATTAACGATGTGTTTAAGCAAGGCATTCTTTCAAGTTCAATAACGTATGAACACGATGGCGGTATTTCGTCCACAGATAACTTTAATTTTGATGTTGTAGACAAAGACGGGAATATACTGCTTACCAATCAAGTTTTTACAATTAAAATTTTCGGACATAGTGTTGATTTTGAAGCTTTTGCAATTGATCAATTTGGTTTTCCTACTACCGTGCCTGGACATGATTGGAAAATCTCAACATTTGAATTAAACAGAGTTCTAATTTTGTCAAATATGCAAAATGGATTTGAAATTGATCCCTCAAATTCCAGTATTGACGGATTTCAGGAAGGAACTCACAATAGACCTTCAGAAGTTTATCATCATGCTGATTTTGAAGCTTTGATAATTGATCAATTTGGTTTTCCGACTACCGTACCTGGACATGATTGGAAAATCTCAACATCAGAATTAAACAGAGTTCTAATTTTATCAAATATGCAAAATGGATTTGAAGTTGATCCAAATCCGACTGATGGATCGGATGGTTTTCGTGAATTTATCGGGTCAAATGAAGAAGATAGGATAACCAGTCCACCTCAGTGAAGAAACGTCATCAACCAGCTCGCATTATTGGAATTTTGAACCTGGTAGAGTAGACACTTTTCAAGCTTTTCAATCCGCCGCGGCGGAAACCGTGAACTCCCGAACTTTGAACCCAGTGAACGGTTACAGCTATTGTTTACGAGTTTTAGGAAAAGAGCCTGAGAGAAAACCCTTTTCCAAAATGGTTTCTCTCAGCACTAGTCTCGCCATAGCTTAAGTGAAGGCGGAAGCTATCTGAGCGATGGCGGATGATCAGCGCGAATATAGATTTATTTTTCATCCATGTTCATCCGTGAAAATTCGTATTTTGGTTGCGGCCAACGGCCGTGCTAGAAAAATCCGTGGTAAAAAAACGTTTCAATCCAACCCAAAATCAATCTGACTAATCCCAACATTCACATAAACCCAATATCCCCTGCCCGCTTCAAGTTCATTTGCGGTAACAAATATCTGTCGTTGAGCGTCCCAATTCCAGATCGAACGCCCTACTCCATTGCCTACGTCAGGTAAAATTCCACTCATGCCATCTCCGGAAGGCCCGATAAGATTCCAGCCGCTTTCAATATTGACCATTGAATTTGCCGCAGAATCACCCGGCAAATTTGCCAGTAAAACGTCCTGGTCAACATAAAGCCAATATCCATTTCTTTCAGAAACGACTGTATCTTCCCTGACAAACTGACTATTAGTCGCGTCCCAACTCCATGGCGCCCCCTTTATGCAATCCGTTTCATCAGGGCATCTAAATAAATTAACCGGAGACTGATCTAACGGATCATGTTTAATCGAAACCAGATTCCAACCTCGATATAATTGAATATCCTGTACTACGATGCCAATAAAGATGTCCATCGTAACAGAATCAGACTTCATCCCGGACGGATCGTTGGCATCGACTACCCTGAATATAATGGTATCCGTAGCGGATACGGTTTCATCAATACCCGAATTCAGCGTATAGATTATCGATAATCCTGTCAGCGGGACCGATGAGGCATCGCCACCACTGGAAAAGGACAAGGTTCCTTTTTGTGGAGATTGTTCAACAATTAATGAAAAATCACTGTCCTGAATCCCGCCGGGATAATCAACATCATGAACGATGAATAAATCCCGTGTCAATTCTGAGGTACTGTTCCCCTTGAGTACTAATAATCTATCAATGGTTAATATTGGTGGATCACTATCTTCCGCAATCGCAAGCGATACTTTAGCAATGCTGGAATACCCCTCAGCATCTCTCACTTTATAGGTGAAAAAATCCGTTCCAAAGACATCAGCAGCAGGCGCATACATGATTTTGGGATTGCCCTCTCCAAATTCCGGCATTTGAATTTTACCTAATACACCTTTTTCGGGGGCTGAAACAATCTCATAACGAAGATCATTTCCCTCAGCATCTGATGCAATCAAGTTAATCGTGTGATTCGTATCTTCCAACGTTGCTTCGTCTGGCAAATCATTCGCGATTGGCAGCACATTTATTACAGGTCCTAAATCAGCGCGAAAGACATCCGCCACTCCATTATCATCACTAAGCAGATTAGTTGAATCATTTACAAACACGGCAAACTGCCCGTTTTCTGACAGTTGACCGGTAAATGAATCACCATTCCCGTAAATGTTTAACCCGTCGACAGATAACGGTGATACCAAATTAGTTGAATCAGGAATAACTGCACTCAAATCAAGACGGTAAGCATGATCTTGTGCATTGTTTGGCGAAGTAAAGGAACTATTCTCAAAACTGAAACCGGTTGCCGAACTGACAAAATATAAATACCGACCATCAGCTGAAAGATTGGGAAAACTCGCATTAGAAATTGTTTTAATAATTCTATTTGCCGAAGTTTGTGTTAGATCGGCGACTTCTATACTAGATCCGAGACCATAGGAAACATATCGTCCAGTCCATGACAAAGTCGGGTTCAACATATTACCGGAGCTATCAATATGCTGCGCGACATTTCCCGAATCCAGATATTTTACCCAGGTCGCAGTTGTGGTTGAAACTGCACTTTCATCTCCCGAAAATATACCGTCAGTAATAAATGCCACGCGCGTACCATCAGGGCTGATTGAAGGATTTATACATGCTCTTTTTGTTTGCTCACCACCCGCTCCCTGGCTGATCAAAGTAATTTCACCTGTAAGTGGACGCCATAAATAGATATCCCGATAGAATTCTACACTTTGAGTTTCTGGTTCAACATCCGCAGCGGCCAATGACGAAAATGTATCAAACGCTACCTGAGTTCCATCCGCAGAAATAGACAATTTACTTGGAGATATTATTTCCAATTTTTTAGGGTGACTCACATTTCCAATTTCATCAATTTCAGACCAAAATATAGCGATAGGATTCGCAAGTAAATCAACATAAGCCACCGCTTGGCCATTTAATGAAATAACGGGTAAATGAATAAATGCATCACTATTTCCAAAATTATTTACTAAAATTGTTTTTCCTGTTAAACTATCCCTTAAAAATAATCCAGCCTCACTTTCCGGTGTTAAATTAGAGGAATTACTGGCAAACAAAATCCAGCGTCCATCCCCGGAGAAACCAAGCGTTTCGGAAACCGCTAGACTTGCAGGTGACGAAGCATTGCCTGGAATTGCGCCAGAGCCAAATGTTCCGTCAACAGCACTCTCTAAAGAGAGATATCCAGTAGAAAAATCGGCAAGAGTAATGAAAACATCTGCTGGCAAAGACCAAACTTGACCGTCAAACACCTGATATGAAAACGTAATGAAATTATTAGAAGTGGTTCCCGAGGGCGGCTTAAACTTTAATGGCAAGATGGATGGAGAAATGGAATCATTTGAAGTTTCTAAAGGAATATCATCTTTATCCGTTATAATTCCATCACTACCGTCCGGCAGGGATAACAGCTGATACATCAAATTATTTTCCGGTGTTTCAACATCTTGTCCCTGTAGTTGAAAATTACATGAATTAACCGTCGTGTCACAATTCAAGTTAATATCTAAAGCGACAGGTCGACTATTGCCATCTCGATCAAACCGATATACCTGATAATCACCATTAGCTATATTGGATAAATTAGATGCCGCTGACGAAAAAGTGACATAACGACCATTTGGAGAAATAGCTGGACTTGAACAATTCGTATCGGCGCCCAATCCATCTGCTCCTACAGAGGCACACTCTAATGTCCCTGTGTCAACATCAATCAAATATATTTGGAATTTATTGTTGGACGCTCCCGGAAAATTCGATGACTTTGATCGAAACACAACGTACCGTCCTGAATTATCTACATCCGGTTCATCGCTGTCATCATCACCCTGAAAGGTAGACTCTAATAAATTTATTCGCTTAATATCACCGGTTGAGGTCTTATATGAAAAAATATCTTTTTTGCCATTTGTATCATCGCCCACAATACCACTGTCTTCGCTAACAAAAATAATAGTCGATCCATTTCCAGAGATCGCGGGTTGGATGCATGCAGATTGCGTTTCACTTGCATCCGCCCTCTGATTAATCCGCTGGATATTGCCATCAACCCACAGATAGATATCAGTGACTTCGTTTGTGTCATTAACAACAAACCCGTTGTCTGCCGATTCGAAAACAACCCGGAGTCCGCTATCGCTGACATCAGGCCATAACCGGTTTTCAAGCAGCGACGGATCAGGACTATGCGTTCTTTGGCTTATACGAGTGGGGTCGCCAGTGGATCCAATTTCTCTTATAAAAATATCGAGTTTACCATTAACATCCGTATCAGCCGCCGTTAACCCCACATCATTCGCCTCATATACTAGGAATTGACCATTGTCTGACATTTTCAGATGCCGGAATAATGTGCTCCCATTGGTAATAGATGCCAAATTACCTACCGGTTCGTTAATGTTTCTCCAAAATAGATTTTGCTGCTGTTCACTGATATCCGTATCCTGTCTCAATTCAGTGTAATTAACGCCACCAAATGCGACGCTGAGCGCTCGTGGCTGCCTGACATTAATTGATGTTGATAAACTCAGAGTCTGAACACCCGCAGCAGATGAATAAATAAAGACATCAGATCCTGTATCAAAATCAACACCATCAAAATTCTCAGCTTTTGACAAAAAAACGATTTCACCGTTGTTTGCAATCGGTGAGATGACCCATGTTCCAGTTAAAAATCCACTGTCACTTTCTCCGGGTTTTGTCTGTCCACCGTCTTCATATGTAGATATAATAGATAATGAACCGGCGTAGCTAATCGGATGGCCAATTGAGAAACAAATAAGAAGTATTAAATAGAGTTGTTTTGTATTCATGTTTTTGTATGACAGATCACCGTAAAACGTGATGTGCTTAAATTAATGTTATTTCATGTCTGATTTCATTATCAACTATTACCTTGGGAGTTTAGCGCTGTCGGTAGTTCATCCAGACCTCCCTTTCAAATAGGGAGGTAATAAATATAAAAAACTCTCATAATCTGGATCTTATTTCGTAATTATAATCGGCATTTATCTTTTTTCGATTAAGATTAAGAGGTACGATTAAGATTATGAAAAAACAAAATAGTTAGCCTCAAAATCCAATACAATACAAAACCTGGACCGAGTTAGCTTTGTAGTCCCGCCTTCAGGTGGAAGTTTTGACGACGCTTCAGCGAGGACATCCCATCATAGGATCGCTAAAGCTCTCCTAAAACTTCCGCCTTAAGGCGGGACTACAAACAAGGCACCCTCCTGATTCAAGATATCCTGTAAATTTATTAAAATCAAAATAGTTACGACTTAGAATACACTACCTATACTAACTTAACCGGCTATGCCGGTTTTTTATTGCAACGATTGGCAAAATCTAGCAATTATGGGTGAATGAAATAATTTGGAGGGTCGCTGTCCTCAGTGACCGAGTATACACCAGACAAATGGTCGCTGAGGACAGCGCCCCTCCAAAAGCATGCCTCCCAATTAGGGGCTGTACGAAATCTTAATAATTTTTCCAGAAAATTAATGCTCAGAAAACATTCACCCATAATTGTTGGGCAAAATCAGTCCTGCTCGTGAGCAGGACCGTACTCCGAATCTCCTACTACTATATAATAAATTTAATTGCAGCTCGTTCGTAGTCCCGCTTTTAAGCGGAAGTTTTCGGAGAGCTTCAGCGATCCTACAGTGAGACGTCCTCGCTGAAGCGTCGTACAGATTTCCGCCTAAAGACGGTACTACAAACGCACGCTCCTCCAAGATAATGATTTCACTGAATATGAACTTTTTTGTTATAGTAACACCTGAATCCGTGATGGTTTTCTTTTTACGTAGATGCAAGGCATCAAATTTTTAGTTCTGCTGTACAGCAGAATAACTACTGCAATAATTTGATAACGAAGCAGAAGCATAGAAAGAAAGCCATTCTGCGATAGCAGAACAATCGCTAAAATACAAAAATAATTTTTAGGTAACTGGTTTTATACTTAACGTCACGGATTCAGGTAACAACTTAGAATACATTACCTATACTACTAAATTAATCTCATTGCATGCCTGTAATTTTAGTTTATCCTCAGCTTGCTAAATCTTTAAATTAACCGGCTTCGTCGGGGCTTTTGTTTGCAAATAGTAACGACTAAGAATACAAGTGCTTATATAATCAAATCAACGCAAAACACGGACGGGGTTAGGTTTGTAGTCCCGTCTTCAGGCGGAAGTTTTAACGACGCTTCAGCGAGTGTATGGCACCTATCGACTCGCTAAAGTTCATCGGAGACTTCCGCCTGAAGACGGAACTACAAACGCACGCTCCTCCAGAAT
>JAJFLO010000327.1 GCA_021772675.1 Verrucomicrobiota bacterium
GATGAAGTTTGTCACACTCTACGAAAACATTTGCCGTGAACTTCAGCGATCCTATCCCATTAATGAATCGTTGGCAAAAATATTAGTGATGATTTCTCCACAAACTGGCAAAAGTGTAAAACGAGAATTTGAAGCGTCCCACTTTTAAATAGTTATATTTTAACATCCTCAAAAGAGTTTAATAATCGTCCAGACCAGTTTGTTAGTAGGCCAAAAGAGAAGTCTTCAAAGCCTATATTTATTGAAGGAACTTGTCGAATTGGAGACAGTTTTATACTAGCGTCTGATGCGTTATCTAAATGGATATTATCACATAATGGAGCCGATGATAATTTTGATAAAAATCATGATTTGTTGCTAAGTGTGAAATCATGGGATGAGTTCTATTCTGTGATAAATGAACTACGCAAAATTGAAAATCCTATTGAAGATGATGATACAACACTGGTTCTGATAAAAACTGAATTAAATAATAATGAGTTCATATCTAAACTACAAAACTTAACGAGTAATACTTTAGAAAAGGCACTTAAAGAAAAGGTTCGTGATAAACAAAACAAAACAAAATTCTTTATCTCATTGATCTCAAATCTAAAATTGATTACGGCTCGGCTATTTTCCTTTAACCATGAATCAGTGAAGGAAAAAAATAAATGAAGTACCCTCAAATACAAGATTATGACCGCGTTATGAAATCTCCTGATCGCTTTCTTTTTGATCAATATTTACAGAAAGGAAAGACAGCAAAAACAAAGTCAGGTTCAATCCTAGGCTTTTCTGGTGGATTTTCGCGAGCTTATCCACTTTGGTGCAATGGGAAAAAATTAGGAATTCGTTGTTGGACTAAAAATCCGGGTGAATGCAAAAAACGATATGAACAAATCAAAAATCACCAATCAAATTATCCCTCGCCATACCTGATCAATTGCAACTATTTTGAAAAAGGTATTTCAGTTAATAATGAGGTTTATCCAATTTTGTCTATGGATTGGGTTAATGGAATTAGTCTCGATAACTTTTTAGATAAATACATAAGTATTCCCAAAGTTACTATTCTGCTTGCAGAAGAATTTTTGAATATAGTTAAAGATTTACATCAGAAAAAATATGTTCATGGAGATATACAGCATGGAAATATTATAATAGATTTTCCTATCCATCCAGTAAAAATGACATTAATTGATTATGACAGTATGATTGTTCCTGGGGTGGAATCATCTAAATCTACAGTAGTTGGAGTTGAGTCCTATCAACATCCATTGCGATCTAAGAACGTAATTAGACATGAAAAGATGGATTATTTTTCAGAAATTGTTATCTATATTTCGTTACTGGTATATGCAGAACAACCTGATTTATGGAAAAAAGGACAAGATCACGGTCTTTTGTTTACTGAAGACGATTTCATTAATCCAAATTCTGATAAATCCGTTTTTCAAAACCTTAAGCATTTACCAAGGAAAATTCGATATCTTTTGGATATTTTGAAACAGTATTGTCTCCATGAAAATCCCAATGATTTCGAACCGCTTGAACAAATTTTGAAATGTAAAAACACCTCTAAAATTATAACTACCATTCCTAGCCCTCCTGAGGCACCAGTTAAATTGGACAATAATTGGTGTTCAATAATTCAGGCATTTTCTGAAAAAAAACGTCATGCTGAGGATAATGAAAGTTGGAATGAATTAAATCTAAGTTTATTTGGTAATTCAATCGCACCTAACTCGACCTATAATTATTCTCATGTCGATCCTTTTCCCAAAAAAGTATCCCCGATAACACCAACATATGTGAGTCAGGACAATTTTATTTCTAAACTTATTCGTCGGCTTAGGATTTATTTTAATCTGTATCCATGATTCAATAACAGGAAAATGGAAGGAAAATAACACCATGAAGGAAGATATAGACGTAAGACCAAAACAACAACCTACAGCATTTTCTGTTTTGGTAGTGGTCGTTATAAGTTATTTCATAATTGCTTCAATAATATTTCAATTGGCTAATCCACGGGAGGTAAGTTTTTTTAATCTTATGATGCCAAAAATGTTATTTCAGGGGTCAAAATACTGGTTAGTCAGTACGGGAGTAATGATATTGGCCATTATGATACGCTCTGCAAAATTGGGCAAACTATTCTTAAAGAATATTTTTGAGAAAATGTGTGTGATGATAATAGCATTTGTCGGGTTAGGATTGTTCGTTCGATGGATGGGGAATCACTAAGATGAAATTCAAGAAACCACCAGAACATGTGTTAATAAGTATAATTGCGCTATTAAAACCATATTGCAATGAACTTACAGCTGATGGATTGATCGAAATATTACGAAATCCAAAGTTAAAGCCTAAAGATCAGCTGATTCCAGGTCAGCAGTCAGCACCCGGGAAACTCTTATCAATTAAGGAAACGGCTAAACGCCTTGAATGTGGGGAAAGAACCGTTTGGAGATTGCTCAAAGAAAACAAATTACCCAGAGTTAAATTAGGATCTCGATCCACTCGGATTCCTGAAATTTCCTTAATTTCCCTACCATAAATGTTTTGCCTTTTTTCCTTCCCAAATTTTGATATTACAAAATTTGTCCCCTTTCAAATTTCCGACTTGCACATTTTACCTAATAAAACTGTCCTCTTTTATCTCAGGTGGCTGTGCGTGTTATGTGCGTGTTATTCGACTTGCGATGATTAATGCCAGGAAATGTCAAGAAGGTGTCAGTTCGCGCAAGTTCAGTTGCAACCTGCTTTATTTAGGAGAGATAAAACTTGGTGGTAGGGGAAGGACTCGAACCTTCGAAGGCTACGCCAGCAGATTTACAGTCTGCCCCCTTTGACCGCTCGGGAACCCTACCGTGTTTTTATTCTCATCTCGTATTCGCCACATAATTTAAACTGGTGATAAATAATAATCCTGTGCGTAAACCTTGCAAGTAGAATCTTTAATAAAACAGAACAAAATCAGTTCTATAATGAAATATCTTTATCTGATTCGGTAGAATATGGTACCCATTTGTCTTCGCCCGATTTTGGGTGGAGAAGTATTTCAATTTTCTTTTCCGTCTCTTTTAATTTGGCTGTACAGAAATTTGCTAACTTTGATCCCTCTTCAAAGTGTTCCATACTATCCCCTAAACTCAGCTCACCGCGTTCCATTTTTTCGACAATTTTTTCTAATCTCTGCAGTGATTGTTCAAAATCAGGATTAGAATCTTCAGACGTTTTTTTAGTATTTTTCTTAGGAACTGATGTTTTATTTTTTGAATTTTCTTCAGATATTTCGTCGTTTTCAAAACCCAAATTAAATTCCTGATCGTTCATTTATTAAATCCTTTCATACTCATTCTTTTATTAGCTCACGAAAAACGCTAAATGACACCAAAATTACTTAACCTGAATTAACGCATTGAAATTCCTTTTTCGCGTGGTTAGCGGGAAGATAAAATTAGTGTGCCTCAAGCCAGTTTTTCCCTAGGCCAATCTCAACGATTATTGGAACGTCCATAGTAATCGCCGATTCCATTTCATGTTTAATCATTGGAATAACTTGTTCGCGTTCTCCACGATACAAATCAAATACGAGTTCGTCGTGAATTTGAATCAGCAATTTACTCTGATAGGAATGTATATCCAAGTTTTTCTGAATATTAATCATCGCTATTTTTATCATATCTGCTGCCGTTCCTTGAATGGGGGCATTAATTGCATTTCGTTCTACGGCGGCGCGTATTGTTCCGTTTTTAGAATTTATATCGCGTAAATATCGTTTTCGACCCATCTTTGTTTTTACATATTCATTTTTATGAGCAAAATCGATGGTCTTGTCCATATATTCTTTTACCTGCGGATATTCTTCAAAATATTGATCAATTATAAACTTTGCTTCTGTCCGAGGGATATTCAGCCGTTGTGATAGGCCAAATGCACTAATCCCATAGATAATTCCAAAATTGGCCATTTTTGATTTTCGGCGCATATCATCAGTAACATGATCAACTGTTACATTAAAAATTTTGGCAGCAGTCGCATTATGAATATCGATATTGTTTTGGAACGCATTGATCATTTCTTCATCCCCGCTGAGCTCAGCCATAATCCTTAATTCAATTTGTGAATAATCAGCTGACAGGATGAGATAGTCGTCGTTTCTTGGAATAAATGCTTTGCGTATTTCTCTACCTTTTTCTGTTTTGATTGGGATGTTTTGCAAGTTTGGATGTTGGGAATTGAGACGGCCAGTCGCCGTTACTGCCTGACTAAATGTTGTATGAATTCGATTTGTTCCGGGGAATATTTCGTTTGGCAGAGTATCAACGTAGGTGTTTTTTAATTTTCGATACGATCGATATTCCAAAACATCGCCAATTAGGGGATGTTTTGATGCCAGTTTGGAGAGTACTGATTCAGAGGTGCTATATTGCCCGGTTTTCTTTGTTTTAGCAGCCTTTGCATCTAATTGCAAGTGATCAAATAGTACCTCCCCCAGTTGTTTTGGGGAATCAATATTGAAATCAATGCCCGCTTGTTGCTTAATTGAAGCACTTAGTTTAGAAATTTGAGCATCAAGTGTAATGGAATAGTCTTTTAAGGTATCAACATCGATTTTTATACCTTCCATTTCCATCCGAATCAAAACATCAATTAATGGCATTTCAATATCGGTAAAGACGGATATGCATTCTTTTTCAATCAGCAGAGTTTTAAAAATTTCCTTTAACTGGAGGGTGACATCTGTATCCTCAACGGCATATTGAGTGGCTTTGTCAGCGTCAATGTCTCTCATGTTTTTCTGTAATATTCCTTTTTCGCCAATGAGAGAACTAATCGACACGGGTTGATATTCCAGATAGACTTCGGCCAGAAAGTCCATATTATGCCGAGATTCCGATTCAATGAGATAATGGGCCAGCATTGTATCAAATAGTTTACCACAGACTGAAATGCCGTACCATTTTAGAACGCTAATATCAAACTTCAAATTATGGCCGATTTTCTCTATTGCTTCATTTTCAAATATGGGACGAAACCTTTCTAAAAGGGCTTCAGTTTCTTTCCTATTGGCAGGAAGAAATAAATAGTAGCCTGCATGCTTTTTTACCGTAAATGCAATTCCCACTAATTCAGCAATTTTAGTATCCAATCCTGTTGTTTCTATATCGAAACAAATTGATGTTTGTTGGGATAACGCGGAATAAAGCATATCATATCCATCATCCGAATTTATCAGTAGATAGTCATGTTCCACATCATTAATCGTTTTAAGTTTTTTGAATAACTCTTCAGTAAACTGATTTTCTGAATCCTGCTTAATTTTTGATTCAGGTTGTGCGGAAAATAATTCAAGACCGTCAGTATTTAATTGGTTGATTGGCGCGGTCCATGCACCTTGTGAGATATTTGTGAAAAAGCGCTTACCTAACGTTTTAAATTCAAATTCGACAAATAATAATTTTAATAATTCAAGATTCGGTGGCTGTATTTTTAATGCATCAAGATCAGTATTTACTGGAGTATTGCAATCAATTGTAACCAGCTTCTTGGATAACAGACCTTGCTCGGCAAACTCCTTTACTTTTTCTTTTTGTTTGCCTTTGAGTAAATCAGCGTTTTCGATAATTTTTTCCATAGAATCAAATTGTTTAATCAATTGTTTCGCTGTTTTTTCCCCGATGCCCGGAATGCCGGGGATATTGTCACTCGTGTCCCCCCAAAGTCCAAGTATATCGATGACTTGTTCAACTCGTTCGATATCCCAATTTTTCAAAATTTCATTTACTCCCAGAAGTTCAAATTCACCTCCAGACCGAGCGGGTTTAAACATATAAGTATGATCGTCGACAAGTTGTGCAAAATCTTTATCAGGTGTAACCATATAGGTCTCAAAATTTTCAGATTCTGCTTTACGCGCCAATGTTCCAATGATATCGTCCGCTTCATAACCGGGGCAGGTTAGGGTAGGGATATTAAATGCTTCGGTGATTTTATAAATATGGGGAATGGAAGCACTTATATCTTCAGGCATGGCATCCCGCTGTGCTTTGTATTGAGGGAATTCTAAATGCCGCTGGGTCGGCTCGCTGGTATCAAATGCCACTGCAATATGGCTCGGCTGGTGTGTTTCCAATAAATTAATAAGTGTATTTATATAACCAAAAATTGCAGAAGTATTAAATCCTTTAGATGTGATTCTTGGATTTCTTATAAGCCCGAAATAAGCTCGATATATCAAAGCCATACCGTCGAGAAGGAAAAGTTTTTTCAATTGATTCCCCAAAAAATTATCAAATTAACTGTTGGATTACTAGAGTTTTAAGGTAAATGAAATAAAGTGAAGTCGCCATTGAATATATTAAGCAGCCAATTCAAATTGATATATTACAACGAAGTTATCTTTTATTCGATAACATCTAATAAATTTATTTTGTAATTACCTCATTTTACAAACATAACCGGAGACCACTATGTTGAAAGAAAATTATCCATATTATCTGGGAAATAAGCCCGTGGCACCAAATCAGGATTTGATTGTTACAGATAAGTTTACGGATGAAGTTGCTACCCGAGTTGCGATTGCTGATGAACAGACAATTGATGCGGCTATTCAAAAAGCAGTTGATGCAACGGAAGCGATGCGTGAATTACCTTCATATAAGAAGCAGGAAGTTTTATTGCATTGTGTGGATCGCTTTATCGAAAGGGCTGAGGAACTTGCGGTGTCATTGTGTATAGAAGCAGGTAAACCCATCAAAGACAGTCGAGGGGAAGTCAGCCGCCTCATTGATACTTTTCGCATTGCGTCTGAGGAAGCGGTAAGAATAAATGGTGAGGTGATGTCTCTGGATCGGACAACGAAGTCTGAAGGATATTCAGGTATGTTCAAACCAGTGCCGATCGGACCCTGCTCGTTTATATCTCCATTTAATTTCCCATTGAATTTAGCCGCGCATAAAGTGGCTCCCGCACTTGCTGTTGGGTGCCCATTTATATTGAAACCTGCCAGTATGACACCAATAGGCGCACTAATTATCGGGGAAGTTTTAGCTGAAACGGATTTGCCTGAAGGTGCTTTTTCCATTTTGCCATGTCGGCGAGACGGCGCTCATTTATTCACTGAAGATGATCGATTGAAACTTTTGAGTTTTACCGGGTCACCGGGAGTCGGTTGGGACCTAAAGGCAAAAGCAGGTAAAAAGAAAGTTATTTTGGAACTTGGAGGAAATGCGGCGTGTCTCGTAGATCACGATACCAACATTGAAGATGCTGTAAATCGAATCATAATTGGAGCCTTTTATCAGTCAGGGCAAAGTTGTATATCGGTACAGCGTATTATTATTCATGAATCGATTTATGATGAAGTAAAATCAAATCTCATCGAAGCGACTCAAAAATTAAAAAGTGGCAATCCAAGAAACGAAGATACATTTATTGGACCTATGATTTCTGAAAAAGAGGCGACACGGTTAGACAATTGGATACAATCTGCTGTAAATAGTGGTGCTCGGCTATTATGTGGTGGAGGACGAGACGGTGCGATGTTGCAGCCAACCTTACTGGAAAATGTAAAAAATGAAGATAAGATAAACTGTCAGGAAGCCTTTGGTCCTGTGGCAGTTCTATCAAAATTCAATGATTATGAGGAAGCATTAGATCGAATTAATAACAGTGTTTTTGGACTGCAAGCTGGCATTTTTACACGCGATATTTATAAAGCACATCGTGCTTGGGATAAACTTGAAGTCGGTGGTGTGGTCATCGGTGATGTTCCGTCTTGGCGAGTTGATCACATGCCCTATGGTGGGGTTAAGGATAGCGGTCTTGGCCGTGAAGGCATTCGTTTTGCTATTGAAGATATGACCGAATTACGCCTAATGGTCATTCGTGATCTGTAGAAAATAATAAAAATCTCAAGTAAATGAATCCAGTAAAAATTATATACTGCAAGCAGTAGGTTTTTCGACATTCGTTATTCATTTCAGGTAACAATTTTACAGAAACCTGTCGAAATTCTGATGGCTGTCGGTATACTTGGTAAACGATCAAACCTAAACTTGATTTTCTAAATAGTAAATAAGTTACATGGTTTTCGCACATAAATGAATGTATGTAGATGCATTGGTTGTTTTACCAAAGGTCCAAAAAAAATTAAACTATTTTTGTAACGAGATTGATAGAAATGAAAAATACATTGTCAGACAAGGAATCTGCCGAATTATTCAAGGCGCTTGGAGATGAAATACGGCTGAAAATACTGCATAGTCTTTTTGATAAGGAAAAATGCGTAACAGACATTATGAATGAGTTAAAGTTAGCCCAATCCTTAGTGTCTCATCACCTCAAAACATTAAAAGTAGCCGGACTGATTGAATCTGAACGTGACGGACATAAAATTTGCTATTCTTTAGTGCCTCATTTGCGGAATAATTTATCTCAGTCAAATAATGAATCCTTAAATTTGGGATGCTGTGAGATAAAATTTAAGTAGCATAATTTTTTTAAAATGTTAATCAAAGGAGCTTGATAGTTTGATTGTTGTAGTGGGAAATGAAGCCATTTTGATTAATTCACATAGTGTTTTTATAATCTTCACTAAGAAATAGAAAACCAACACACGATAAATGATTAAATTAGTAACGTTCATTGGGATTTATAATTTGTTTTTTACATTGCTTTTATCTGCTCAGGATTCGTTGAATATACAGGGGTCATCAACAGTGAACTCCATCATTGTTGAGGCAGCCGAGATCTTTAGCAGTCAAAACGGAAGGGAAATTCTGGTCGATACTCAAGGGGGGTCTTCAGGAGGTATCGCTGCAGTTGCTGAAGGCTTAGTGGATATTGGAATGAGTTCTAAACCCATTGATCGAAGCGATATCGTAAAATTTCCAAAGGCAGCATTTCATTCCTTTATAATTGGCATAGATGGTGTCGCATTAGTCGTATCTAAACCAGTGTGGGATGGTGGCGTACGTGCGCTCACTCGAAAGCAAGTCCAGAATATTTATGAACGGCGTATTCGAACATGGAAACAAGTTAGTGGGCCGCCATTTCGAATCGTTTTCTATAACAAGGAACCTGGACGAGGTACCTGGTCGATGTTCGCAAATTGGGCGTATGGTGATCAGAAAAATGCGCCTCCTATAAGCCATCCCGAAGTTGGTAGTAATGAAGAAACACAAAATAAGGTCGGCCATCACAAAAGTGCAATTTCACAATTATCGTTTGCCTGGGCTGAAAAGAGTAGCAAACTCAAGATTCTCGGAATAAAAACGGATGCAGGGGACATAATTTTCCCAAATGTGAATACGATTCTATCGGGGGAATACCCACTAACCCGAAAATTATTTCTTATAACAAATGGAAAACCGGCCGAACACGTCAGGGATTTTATTGATTTTGTACTCAGTCCAAAAGGCCAGGAATTAGTAAAAAAACATGGATATATACCGATTCGTCGTAAACCAAATTGAATCTAATATTTGATCGTTCAATCGTGCTTTATACTGCAAGCAGTAGGTTTTTCGACATTCGTTATTCATTTCAGGTAACAATTTTACAGAAACCTGTCGAAATTCTGATGGCTGTCGGTATATAAATGATGAGTAAATCATTAATTAAGGAACGTGAATAAACATATATTGTCCCGGATTTTATTCAGATTTGTGCCTGGCTTTTCTGGGCCGATTGAGTAAATTCGCAGGAATAGTATACCTATTTCGCGTTCAGCGGGAGGATGATTTATTTTTTCTACGTTCCTAACCTGCATTATTCATAAACTTTGGTAGTAAGGAGTGTGTATTCAAAATGTGAGTAACTCTGGTGAATGCTCAGGTTGAGTTAAAAGTAACGCGGTCATTCTTGGCTGCGCACATGTTATTCAGCCAGGAATGGCCGATTTACTATTTGTCACTCACATTTTGAATACATACTCTGTAGTGAGAGTCATCAAATTGTGTGAGATCAGTGAGTTATGAATTTCATTCGCGTGCAGAAACCGTGAACTATTTCGAACCCGAATAAATTCACAACTCGTTGATATTAGGTTATATGATGATTTGTAATAGAAAGTTTATACATCATGCAGGCTAAGATCACCAATTAGGAATGTGAGTAAGATTATAATGTGGAAAATAGAATGTTTAACATAAAACATAGAATTAGTGTGACTGCGATTTTTTCTTATTCGTTCAGTATCTTAACTCTCCTGTTTTTTATTTGTATTGCTTATTTTTTAATGACAGGTAGTCGGGAGGTGGTAGATACACTTGGGTTAGATTTCTTATCTAAGGCAGATTGGTACTATCGTTTTGATCGGTTTGGGGCTGCATCCATGATATATGGGTCGGCTGTCGTCGCGTCAATAGCGGTTGGGGTTGCGGCACCTATGGCCTTTGGTGCAGCAATTTTTACCAGTGAATATTTGCATGGCCACACTGGAATTATAATAAAAAGTTTTATTGAGTTGTTGGCTGGAATTCCGTCTGTTGTCTATGGCCTACTCGGCGTACTGTACCTTAGACCGTACCTTTTTAATTTAACCAGTCGATTTTATCCCGAATCAGGTGACACACTCTTAACAGCAGGCATTCTCGTTGGCATAATGATTTTGCCAACAATAGTCTCTTTG
>JAJFLO010000328.1 GCA_021772675.1 Verrucomicrobiota bacterium
GAATGTTTAGAACAATGCTCGGTGAATCTTTGATATTGTATGCCACAAATGGAACCGACCAAGCATTACCTGACGAGCATCGAAATGAACGCTTGGCAGCATGAGGTCCACCTCAAAAATGAACTGCAAAACTTGAGTTACGCATTTCAGCCAGGGTGTCCCTATATTCCTCCCGAACTTCCGGCGTTTCAGCATTAATTGAGACAGTAGGACCATTTATGGAGCTGCTAATGACACGTCCAAGAAAGCACCCGGCCGTGGAGATGTGAAGGTGCACATCAATATGATGAGCGTCGACGTTGTTCCAACTCAAGACGCGGAGCCCGTTACCAACGTTGTTGGTATTATTCGGTGCATTTTGCCAATCTTGTCGGCTGATGAAGTTATGAGCAGCTGTCATGGCTGCCATCACATCTAATTGATCGTCGTGCTCTATTTGGCGACTGGCAGCGGGAACAATATATGAGGGCCTTGATTGAGTTAAATTTAAATTGTCTAACAATACCATTTTGGGTAATTTTACTTTATTCTCCTATACTAAGATTTTTAGTTTCCTAATTGAAATAGAGCAGATTTGTTACTCAGTAAGTCTCCCCGGCCCGTATTTTTTCACAAGCCTTCTGCTACACGTCCGCATCTCATGTCAAATCAAAAACTTTACTTGTGCCGAGATCTCAGTGTGTATCAGCATGCTGTTGCTCTCGACCCTATGTCAACTCTTTCATTTGATGCAAGCTGCAAAGTTCTCAAGAAAAGTGGGCTAGCCATACCGCATTGAGGTATTATATTTATGACGTTTAGAAATTTGATTAGTGAACTTGTATAGTTGGGCAATTACATTACCATTCACAACTTATCAGCAATTTCCCTATGAATCGCTAAAAGTAAATTTTTCTTATTACCTGAAATTTCTTCAATTCTTTCAGAGGACGCTTCCAATGTTTGATTTTCACTGCTAACATTCTGAGATGTGTCTCCTTCTCCGTTCGTGTGTTCCTCCATTGCTATATTTGCCGATTCTGCCTGTTTGTCGTCTACTTCTTTGACAAATTCAAAAGATTGATTAATTTCCTTGGAATTATGAATCTTTTGTTGTTTCCCTTTATAACTGTCACCTTGTTTAATTTGCTTAACTTTTCGGACTGACCTTCGCAGACGATTATGTATTGTATTTGAAATTCGACTCCTTTTTTTGGCCATAACTACCTCTCAAGTCCATTATATCTCGCTTACCTTAGTCGGTCTGCTCATCAATAAGATTTATCTGTTTGCATTATTTGCAGCATTACCTCCAGCGGCGGCTCCCAGAATATATGACAATGTTAGACCCATTGAGGTTGCTGCCAATTGAGAGATATTGGTTTGTTGTTGGGCTGTGACCAGATTCGCGGCAGCCATACCAACTGAATTCCCCATACTTTGATAAAGAGAACCCATCCCTTGAGCTGGAGCATCTCCTAATACCTTTACATTTGTTTGAGTTACCGCATCAGTGATTTGAGCGTTGACCGTGAGTGCTTTTGCCATAATTAAATCTCCTTTTTAAAAATTTGGGTTGTCAATCGTTGTTTTAGCGATTTATTAGTTAATCCATTGGTACATACTGTGATAAAGCACTTGTTATGAACGGGAATTGCCCGGCAACGTCGACACTACAAGACCAGGATACCTGTTCACCAGTCGGACATTTTTGATAGGTATAAATAACTTCTACAACCTTTGAGTTATTATCGCTTGCAACGGATTGAGTCGAAATTTCTTTTAAGAAGTGAACTCCTTCGGGCTCTCGATCCGGATGTTTCATTTGCACTGCCTTTTTGTAGATCTCAGGGGATCGAAAGGCCAAATAATTTATGGCTCTTTCATTCTCGTCATCCCCATTATTCGCGCGACTTTCCATTGTGCTCAACGCCGATGACGTAACTTCATCTTTGATGTCCAATTCCGTGATTTTACAAACATGCTCTAGATAGTTAAAATTGAAATGTTGGGTGCACATCACAATTGGCAGCTGCAATCCATTACACATTGATGGAGCTGCGGTTGGGCGAAGAACCCCGACCACAATACTGAAGTTATCTGTGGGGGTATCCGGGACCGTTGGTTTCAAGGTATCGATGATGTCCTGCAGCTGTTTATTTGATCGAGGTTTTATGATATAGCTTTCCATATTGCCAATATTCATCACCCAGCATATACGATTTGCTAAGTAGGTATACTTTTTTTGACTCAATATTTCGAAATATTCAGTTACCGCCTTACCCAGGCTTTCTGAAGCGACCTTGTATTCCATTTCAACTCCTTTCGAAGGGAAATGAGGGTGAATATTTCCTATTGCATACACATAATTCGGTGTGCTGCCACTACACCCGCAGCTACATCCCTGCATCAAAATAGCATCGCTGAGACTTGCGAACTGTCCATCGGTATAACCATTAACTTGTACTCGCGCTATTTCGTTCCCGGAGAAAGCCTCCGCTTCACATCCTGGTTGAAACGGTTGACCGTCTACACCGATCCTATCGACTCGTCGTACTTCCTGATTTATGAATGTGTCGTGCGTTCTGCCTGTAGTGTGGTTTTCCAACCATAAATGTTCCGGGCATACCTGACCATTCCTAAAACCACCGCATAAATACACGATGTCATTAAGCTGCCTTTTACGTCCCTCACAAAGTAACCGAATCTTATCCATCGTTTCCTGTTGAATTGCGGCTAAAGCTTTTCCCTTGAGGTTCTCGCCGTACTCATAGTTCAAACCTATCTCATCCATTAATGAGGTGTAGGCCTGATTGATAAGCTTGCCGGCGATCGGGTTACCGCTTAGTGCCCATGTATGACATGCCATTTCTCTGGTATTTATCATTTTTTATTCCCTTTTATTTTGTCAATATTAGTCAACTATCCAATGATTGTTCTGAATAGAAAAGTTTGATTTTTGGCTCTTGGCATTGCTAAACTTCATGCTAAAACCTTTGGTGACACGGCCAGGTCTTGTACGGCGTTGTGAATAAATGTTAAAGGTCCCTTGTGAAGTCCAGCCTGAGCAGCATATTCCAGGCACGAACAACAGTCATTTTCTCCCCAGGTATACCCACGATCAGCACATTCTCTGAACGAGGATTTGAATGACGCAATTTCTCCAACAGTTAAATTATCAGCCTGGCTCATACATTTAGCGGATTGGACATCGGGATAAGGTTCATGGGTTAAACCATTCCTTCCATACGCAAAAGTATCGGTGATTTTACCACTGTCGTCCATCATTTTCGCGAAACAATGTTTAAAAGTTGGATGTCCCGATCGGCGACTATTGGCACCAAGATTGACGGTGCGGCAGGCTATTGAATATCGGGGCAATTTCATTTTTTATGTCTTTTTCTTTTAAAGTTATGCCGCTGTAGTGGGTTATGAAACTTTTTTCTTACTCATGATCAAAAAAAGAAATGAGCACGATTGTAAGTTATGAGACCATGAGTTAGAATCTCAAGAATCCTTGGTTAATACATATTTGATTTTGTAAATCACTATCAGACAAACTATTATGATCTATGGGCAACAAACAGTACAACTTGAATTTGTGTCCTCTAACCATAGAATCGTTCCCATTCGGTTGTCAGGTACGGGAATTCATCGGACACGTCGACTGTTACGAAAAAGCTTTTTCGCGACAATGTATTGAGGCCCTCAAAGTCAAAAATTACTCTGATCCTGCTGTTGGGGCTTTCACCTGACAAATGCATCGTTCGTATGTTTTGTAACTGAAAACCATCGACGTTTGGTGCTTTTCCATTGTGAAGTAGATCGAAGGTATTGTTGTAATAATCACAGGAATTCAACAAAATATAGTTAATCGCTCGATCCTGATCGCTGCAGCTGCTGTTCTCTAGGAAAAACATCGATTCAGAGAGAATTGGCTCAACCTTTGTTTTTCCTCTGGAACTTGTCAACTTTTTAATGCCGCTCAGAAATGTTTCAGATAATGGTGATATCGACGTTAGACTCACCGCTGGTATTTGGTAAATTTTGCACATTGGATTGGCCGCATCAGAATCATCTTGCTTTCGCCCAATAAGTTTAAGACGAGATAAGGGCTGATCGTCTGTTGACGCCAGTGCATTTATTAGTTCTTGTAATTGTTCGTCTGAATGCCAGTCGACTATACAGCAATCTACACCTTGCACGTTTTGGAATACCCAACACATCTCGCGACTAATATAACTGTTTTCCGGTTTGTTGAGCACCGAATATAAAATTGATTGTGAGGTCAGATGTAAATTCATATAGGTCAATTCTTCTAGCTGATCCGGTGCTGAAGTTTCACTCGATTCTCCGGGTTCATCACCCAGGCTTTGATAAAACTCTTTCTCGACACTGAGCGAGGGAAAGTTGGCTCGAATACTGCCATAGGCATATATAAAATTGCTGCGTCCCATTGATGCTGGTTTAATTGAACCTTGCCTATACGCATTATTTTCAGAATTTGGAAGCAAAGTATGATTCAGTTCCATCAAATCTTTTTCTCTGCCAACCACTTCCGACTTATAAGATTTTCCAGGAAGTTTTAAGCTATTTCGTGCAGTTAATTTAGGTAAATTCATGTCACACCTTTTTATTTAAGATTGATTAATTGGGACATATAACTTCAATGGGGTTGATAAGAATGGAAACAAGCCTGTAACGTCAACACCACACGACCAATAACTTCTTTCCTGAGTATCATTTCGTTGAAACGTGAAAATGACATCAACGACTTTGCGGATTCCCAGCGTAATTGATTGTTGTGTGGTAACCCCTTTCAAAAAGTAGCTGCCGCCCGGCTTAGTAGATGGATCCAGCATTTGCACCGCTTTATAAAACACCTCCGGAGCACGAAACGCCAAAAAATTTAGAGCGCGTTCTTTATCCTCGTCACCATTATTCCCCTTTATCTCCATTGATTTTAACACTAGGCTAGCGATATCATTTGGAATATTCAATTCAGCTAGATTGCTGATATGTTTTTCGAAGCTAAAATAATAAAGTTGATTACAAAGTACGATTGGTAATAGCAGACCATTACACATTGATGGAGGTGCAATAGGTCCTCGCACACCAATGACAATACTATATGATTCAGCTAATGTGGAAGGATCGGGTTTTAGACAGTTTACAAGATCTCTCAGCTCGTTGTGTGAACGAGGTTTAATTATATAGCAGTCTACATTTTCAATCTGTAATACCCAACAGATGTGTTCAGCGATATAGAAAAAATTATCATCGCTAAGAACGTCGTATTGATCTGTTGGCGTCTTACCGAGTTCTTTCGCTGCAAAATTATACTCTTTCTCGATGCTCTTCGACGGAAATACAATTTTTATATTACCAATTGCGTAAATATATTCGGGAGAGTTGTAAAAAATTGCATTGTCTTTACAACTACAATTCTGTGGCTGTATTGGCTGAATCTCTTCATTTTGCATCCGCTCTAGAACCTTAGTTGTTACTTTTTCTTCCTGTTCACTCATTGCTAGTGTGTTTGTGGTAGGCATTACGTTTTCTTCCCTATTTGATTTACTGGTTAGTATCTGTTCGAGAATGATCCTGCTTTTTTCTGCATCTAGCATTGGTGGTACCGCTCCCTGCCGATCGTGTCCGTATAGGCGGATACAATGATGAATATCCTGCGCATCTGCTTGCGGATACAGCGACCATAATAATGCGACCGTGCCGGTAACAAACGGTGCAGCTACGCTTGTACCGGTCATATTACGGTAGTCGTCTTTCGAATCAACGCTTAGTACATTTTCTCCTGGCGCTAATAATCCGTTATTTGCTACCCCTCTGCCAATGTTCGAATCCTTATAGACTTGTCCCGATTTTTCTGCTGCAGCAACCGGAATGATCCAAGGGTGCTTAAATAGCGGATTAACTTGGAATGCAGCCTGGTTCCCGCTCGCTGCAATAACGATTGATCCTTTTTCCTGGGCATAATCATACGCAGCTTCCAATTCCGTCGTCATTTCGGCATCTCGTCCAGATAGTCCTATACTCAGATTTATGATTTTTGCTTCAGCATCAATTACTTTCCTAAGAACCTTTGCCAATTCCTTAGGTGATACAATTGGACATTGATCGAAATCTTTTGCTTCGCAGAACAGCGGCCTCACCAACAGTTTGCATGCCGGACAAATACCTGGAGCTTCGGATTCTCTTGATGCAACCAAAACACCAGCAATGAAGGTGCCGTGCATACAGGCAAGACTGTCCGTGTTCTGACAAACGATAAATTCAGGGTTTTCCAAATTGTTAATAGACGCTTGAGCAAATGCTGGATGTCTAGTGTTAACTGGACCATCTATCATGGCAATAATCAGTTCCGGATTGCCTTTTGTTTCATTTAACAATTTGGCGATATTAATTTGTTCAAGTGCGCTGTTCATCTTTAGTGCTTACATATAGTAAGAATTAATTTGGATAATACGTGTGTTTATCCGTAAAGGATGGGGTTGAAGTAACCCAACAATTCGAATACGAACATTTTGAAAAAAGACTTACACCGAGCTTATCTAGCAGCGTTTAGTGCGCAATCAAATCACGCCAACTCAGTCCCATCTTTCACCGATTTAGAAATTGATTAGGATATGTCACCTGCTTTTTGAGACATACGTTAATTTCTGAGTCTATAGATAAACGATTTATCTATTATAAATGTGAATATTTCAGGTTTTGAAACAATTTAATTCCAACAGGGTGGGCTGAGGGGGAATTCAATTTTCACGTGGTTAACCTGCTTTTCTCAAAAACTGCGTCGTGAGCATTCGCAGCTTGCGTCAAATCAAGGAGTTGGTGTAGAATCGAGAACGTCAGCGTGTTGGTACACACAAACATATCGAGACAAGTCAAGTCATTGGTTTGACATGAGATACGCATACGCAACAGATTGCTTGTGGGAAGTGCGGGTTAAACCTTGATCGGATCAGGGTAGGGCATTTGTTGGATATTTAGCTCTCTGGCAATCTCAAGTGCTTTATGACGTGTCACCTGCATAGATTGAATTGTCTTGAAATCCTGGCGTACTGATCGAACCGTAGGCCCTTCTAATTCAGAGAATGGTATAAAGGTTAAAGGGGTATCATTTTCCTCTGTTGTTATAAGCCAGTTTAGATGCTGAACCATCCAATATAACTCTGAATTAGTTGCAAATAAACGTTGTATCGGCGTATCAGTTTCATCAAATGCTGCTAATATCCGGTGCAAATGAGGTTGACCAAGACATCCTATGATATTGCACCAAATTTTTTCTGCGGAATTACACATTAATTTAATAAAGTATCGCGATCCAAATTCGTGTGCGCATTTAGGAGAACCATTATAGATGTCGAATAGAATAAAGTCATATCGCGTTTCATTATTTTCGAGAAATTGAACAGCGTCACCCTCTATAATGGAAAGTCGACCACAGTCAACGTAATATTGAAGTAATGGAAAGTGGTTGAAAGCCAACTGAATCAAGGTGGGATTTATGTCAATAACAGTCAATGTAATATTGGGGAAATTAGAGAGGATCATAACTGGACCTGCCCCGCACCCAAGTCCTAAAACCAATCCTGATCCATTAGGTGAATGACATGCCGATATCAGCCAGGCGACAGCAAACAGACTACGGGCAACAGGTCCAGGTGTACCAAGTTCTAAAATTGGTGAAATAATAGCTGCGGAAGGATCCTTAAATACACTTCCTTGAATTTGATCATCAATGGTCAGCATTAAGGAATCACCGTCATCAATGACTTTTAGCGTTCCGTAAGGACATGATGTTGATGTTAGCATCGTTATTTCCGGGGTAAAAGGAGATTTAACGATTGTATCTGGATACAATTGCTGAAGCCGATAATAACATTGACGGGCTTCTCTATTTCTTGAAAGTTTCCGTAAAGATAGCGCTTTATTAATTAATGCATCGGTACAAAATGAATTGATAGATAACGCATCATCATAGGCGACCACGGCATCGTCGTAACGCCCCAATTTGTCTAGTATGTATCCTATATTATATTTCGGCTGAAAACTCTTCGGAAATTTACTTGATAACTCCTGATTAATAGCGATTGCTTCATTATATCTGCCATTATGGATTGCTACTTGACTTGCTATAAGCATTTCCTCTAATTGTTGTGGGGGAAATGATTTCTTTTGCTCGATAAACCATTTATTCCCGGCGATTTGAGGATTAGAATTACTATTATTGTCTGTCACAGAGTTCATGACCATAATTATGTGATTATTAAATCCACAGACACATTCCTTCGGGAATATTGCAAATATTACGTCACCGTACTGTAGAGTTTTTCCTTCTCCAAAAATTGAAGATATTTCTGATGATCCGCAGGAGCTGCAAGTGTGTTCATCAAAAAAATGGTTAATCTCAATGACACTTCTCGGACAGTACGCATTTCTCAAAGATATTCCTGATTTTGTCACAATCCCTCATCAGTTCTTTTTCAGGAATTCATGAAGCCCCATTATGAGCAACCTACCTGGGTAGTTGGATTATATATACTGCAAGCAGTAGGTTTTTCGACATTCGTTATTCATTTCAGGAAACAATTTTACAGAAACCTGTCGAAAACCTGATGGCTGTCGGTATAACTCATGCCAAATATCATTTTGCAAATGACTTCATTGTATTAAAAATTTCGATTTATAAAAAAGATATTAATTCTGCATCCTGGTATATGATAAAGTGCAGATTATACTTATTTAGTAAAACCTGAATCCGTGACGATAAGTATAAAACCAGTTACCTAAAAGGTCTTTTACATTTTTGCGACCGTTCTGGTATCGCAGAATGGCTTTCTTTTAATGCATTTGCTTCGTTATCAAACTGTTGCAGTAAGTTAGTGAAGCTAAAAAATTGATGCCTCGCATCAACATAAAAAGAAAACCATCACGGATTTAGGGCTCACAAATAAATAACTTGGATTTTTCGCATCTTATCTTCACGTCATCTATGTCCGATCCAAATGACGAAAAATATTGAAATATTGCAATATTCCTGCTGCTTTTCGCCATTCAGATCGCCCAAACCTGACATAAATCTGAGCGCGAAATTATCCAAGTTATTTATTTGTGAGCCCTTAGGTAAAACTCACTATTTACTCGTTATCAGACGGCAGAGGATCTGAAGGCAAGGTCTCTGACATTTTATCAAAAAGTTCCTGCGTTGATTTCTCGCTATCACTAAAAAATTTTTCAGCTTCAGTTTTACTTTTTTTAACCTGATCAAGTTGATTTTGAAAAAGCTTCGTCGCTTGATCAAATGCAGATATTGCGGCCGCTTTTGTTTCATCTGAGTAACCTTCACCATTAGGCACACTTGACATTGGTTCACCTGACCGTTCAGCGATCTTAGACATCATCACTTGCATTTGCCGGACAATTTTTTCTTTTTGTTGTTCCGTGCTGCTTATTCTGGCTTCAAACATCTTCATCGTCCGGTTGATACTTTTTTCAATTCTACTATTGGCATTTTTTATCCTCGTTCTAAATTGAGAAGGTATCTTTGTCATAAGTTCCTATTGTCGTCTATCTTTTGCATTCTTCAGTCGAATTGTTGAGGTATTTACATTTTATTAGTGTCTGACATATATGCATAGTATCTATCATCTATAGGAATTCCCTTTCCTCCATGATTAACCTCGCAGATCGTCAACAGGCAGTCGTCATTTTTCTTTTCCTGAATAGACATGACAAGTATCTAGACGACTGTCTTCCCATCAAATAGGTACATTGTCAAATGCTTGCCATATAGATCTGCTCTCGCGTCCCTGTGCCAGCCCGAATCTTTTAATTTAGCATACCTAAGACCTGCCACATCTCTTGCATCCAAACATGTTTGGCCTAACCACTCTTTCTCCGTTTTATCGGCTATATCTACCTGTGATTGTAATATCAGTGGTGTGTCACCTTTTGGTACGCATTCAAAGTAAAAGGAAAAATCGATTTTGTTTTAGCGGCATTAATACCTACATATCCTGGTAATTTCATTATTATTATTTATATAGTTGGTCAATTAGCCCGCTTTTCTCACCAATTTCGTAAGGAGAAGACTTAGCCTGGGTAATTCATAAACTTTTTATTGCGAGCTATAATGTCACGCAATATCAAAGGGTTACAGAATTATTCGGGTTCGAAATAGTTTCCACCACGGCGGATTTTCAACACTATCCCTGAACGCGGATAAAATTCATAACCTATTTATTTTACGCAATCTAATAACTCTCACTACAAAAGTTTATGAATTATCCAGGTTAGCTTGGATTTCTCACAATACTTCTGTTAGAAAAGCGTATATTGCCTAAATCCAAAGTCTTAACTTGTCTCTCGATTCTGCTCCGCAGTAAAAATTCAGTGAAACCCGTTACCTTGGAAAATGTGCGTTCGTAGTTAAGCGAGTCATCGCTGTCTTAGCTGCATACTGAATGCAAACGTTCCAAAACAGCGATGACTCGCTTAACTACAATCGGCCGACAGGCAATGATGGGTTTTACTGAATGGTTACGCTCAGCAGAACTCGACACACTGTCATTCGCTCGTCTACGTTAAACCACTGAATATAGGCAATCTAAGCTTTCTCATCACAAAGTTTGCCAGAAATGCGGGTTAGTTATTCACCCGGAAAACCCTTATGCTATTGGCATGGATTCATAGACAAATGTTGAATCACATTCGATTGCCAAGATAAGGATTGATTGAGCAGAACAAAAAGCAATATAGTACCCCGTATTCAGTCTAACTTAGACCTAATCTCCGCTAGGAAAATTCTGTAAAATTTCGCCAGAATTAACGCCAATTGTCTTAAATGCTTCGGCTGCATCAGTTATCACTTTTTGCGATGCCTCAATAACCGGAATCATTGTCGCATCGCCCCCAACTAATTTAGCGGTAGCGACGCCAATAGCAGTTGTTGCTATCGTACTGAGATTACGCAACAACATCGACGCATCCTGCACTGATATCGCCATAGATTGGGCAACTGCCTGGTAGGCGTTACCTGCACCCTGCCTTTGTGGAACTGATGGCCCGGTGACGCTCTGGTTTGTCATTTCTACTGCGTTAAGAACTTGCGGGTTAACCGTATTCATTTCAGCCATATTGATAACCTTTCGAAATTTTTAAGGTAATTAAAATATCACGCGTGAATTTTAATACTTTACTACTTATATTCCACCACCACCACCAGCCGCTTCAACGATCTTGGCACAGGCAGAAGAGACGACTGACGTGCCTATCTGCTGCATCCCATTTTGTGTCGTAACCATATTTTGCATGGAAAGACTTATCGAATGTGCCATCGTTTGATATACCATTCCCATTGATTGAGCTGGCGCCTCTGCCACGACTCCTACGTTGGATTGAGTCACGGAGTCGGTAACTTGACTATTTACTGGATTCGATTCCGCCATGTTTTTTCACCATTCACATTCATCTTTTATGAATCAGCGCCTCGTATCCTATCAGCTGAACTCCGGTATTCTCATTAATCTTGTCTTGGCTTTTGCCGAGAGAAACCGTTAGTTTTGCAAACCTCGATATTCAACGCATTTATCTTGAGTTTTTATTACCCTACCATCGTTTAGGAGCGAAGTCGAGACTCCGACCACGCCCCTTGCATGCAATCTCGACTTTACTGCAATATTTTCAATTGCGGCGAAATGCAGTGCGTAACGACGAAAGGGCGGAAATGAATCATCCATCAGCATTATTTGCAGCATTTCCGCCTGCTGCTGCACCCAACGAATAGAGGAGAGTTACTCCCATTGTCGTTGCTGCCTGATGGACAATATTAGCTTGTTGTTGTGCAGTTACAGCATTTCCTGCTGCGAGGCCAATGGAACTTCCAATACTTTGATATAAATTTGCCATTGCCTGCGCCGGTGCATCACCCAATACTTTAACATTCGCTTGAGTGACTGAATCGGTAATCTGCGCATTTACTGTTAATGCTTCAGCCATTGTCTTATCTTTCTATTTATAATTGTTAATTGTTTTATATGTATTAATTGAATCGAGAGGCACTGGCTTTGATCACTTGTCGAAATTTAACATGTGTTGATAGTACCTAATTTGTCCGATTTTGCTTTGGTATGGTATCGATTCAATTACTCCCTGTATTAGCCATCTCCGTCTGCATTGTCTGCTGCCTGGCCACCAGCTGCTGTTGCTAATGTATAAAGTAATGTAACACCTAACGTGGAACACGCCTGGTGAATTACATTTGCCTGCTGCTGTGTAGTTACTGCATTGCCGCTAGCAATGCCTGTGGAGGCACCAATACTTTGATAAAGGCTGCCCATAGCCTGTGCCGGAGCGTCACCCAGGACCTTAACATTCGCCTGCGTGACTGAATCGGTAATTTGTGAATTTACTGCTAATGCTTCTGCCATTTTATTCTCCGTTCTTTCTCTCGCTATAAGCGAGAGATTGTAGAATTATATGATAATTTGGTTACTAATAATTTAATTCGATACCGCGAAAAGGTACAGATAAAATTCCTTCTGGAAAAAATCCATCCTTTTTCTATATTATTAAGCTGGAGGTGCTGCATCGCCACCATCAGCATTGTCGGCAGCATTTCCGCCTGCTGCAATACCAAGAGTGTATAGTAAAGTTACACCCATAGTTGTTGCCGCCTGGTGAATCACATTTGCCTGTTGCTGGGCAGTTACTGCATTACCACCGGCCAGGCCTGTGGAATGTCCAATGGTTTGGTATAAATTACCCATCGCCTGTGCTGGTGCATCACCAAGGACCTTTACATTGTCTTGAGTAACTGCATCTGTGATTTGACTATTTACTGTTAGTGGTTCTGCCATTTCTTGTACTCCTTTTTTTTTGCGTCCAATTGCGGACTGTTTTTTGTTTTTAGTAGAAGCGCCGACCATCTTCCCACACAACCGGCACAATAAACTAAAATTCAAGTTCAACTTAAACTTGAGACACATTGTGTGTATATGTAAAAGACGGTTGGCGGCAAAATTTGTGACTTTTTCGACTTATCGATTATTTATTTGTTAAAACGGGTTCAACTTTTAGATGGATTTTGAACTACACAGATTTAACCCGCTTTTCTCACCAACTTCGTAACGAGAGGACTTAAAGTGTGTCATTTCAGAATTTTACCGATGGATAGGGAATGACAGTGTGTCGAGATACACAGATTCCGATAGTCAAGGTAAGATACTGAAATGATGTGATATACGTTCTCATAGTAGATGCTTTGTGAGAAATGTGGGTTAACGCCAAGCATCAATTATTGCCCAAAGTTTATTCAATTGACTTCGCAAAGGATAATAGAGCTGAAAATTTTCTGCCGCTTTACACGCTTTAATACAATCTTTAAGATCGCCTAATTCAGCCGCTGCAATAGCGAGATAAAAATTACCTATTGCAGGCTTAAACAGTATTGTCCTTGTCGCACAACCAGCCAATCTGCGCCAGCAAGTTCTGGCCTTTTCATCCAGCTCAAGCGCTTGATAACAGAGGCCTAGTTGATGAAGGGCGGGAAGTTCAATATTATTAAATGTTGGACTGACAATCTGATCAATAGCAAGATTTAGAGCATTTATTGATTCTTCATAGCGTTTTGCCAATATAAGTATCTTCGCATACTCAAAATTTGCTCTCGCAAGATTTCCGGAAGATTGAATGAGATTTCGCATTAAATCCAAGGCTCGATCTTCATCATTCGAAGCATTAATAATACAGGTTGCTATGACGGGTAAAATAGTAGAATCTTTTGGAAACCTTTCTAATATTTCTTCGATCAAGATTGGTAGTTCTTTATTAGATAGATCATTGGAGGACACTTCGAGAAAAGCCTTGCAAATTCTAACATCATTAGGATTCAACCTATGCGCTGCGGATAATGCATGGACGATTTCCTCGGAAGCACCGGTTCGAATTAAGCATTTGGCATAATAATACTTTGCTGATGCTGAATTGGGATTTTTTTCCACGTGATCTGCCATCAATAGGCGAGCTTTCCGCCAGAGTCCGCGACGAATATAGTATAACGCAAGTAAATCGTAATGTTCCGACAAATCGGGTTGGTTGTCAACAACTCTTCGAATCATGACAACTGTTTTTTGGCCAGCTTTTCCTCTAACCCAGGCAGAGTTAATGCGATAATTTATTATGATACATATTGCAGCGTAGTTGTGTGGATCAATCTTGGTAAGTGATAACGCTCGAGTGTAAGCTTCATTAAAATGGCCCAGATCAGCTAATAATATTGAACTCTTGCTCAATGCCATAATGTTCTTAGGATCTTTGTCCAGAATTTTATCATAGCATTCCAAAGATTTATATGGATAGTCCAAGTTTGAGTAGCAATCCCCAATTGCTAGTAGATGAAATGGATTCTCTGGAACCTTTTTATAGGCATTTTCGAAAGAAAACATGGCATTTTGAAAGTCTCCATCCAAGCAACTTATAAGACCATTGATATGGGCAATGGTATCGGGTCGAGACGTAATACCTTTAGCTTGAATATAATATTTTCTTGCCGCAATCTTGTCTTCCCGATCTTTGTATATTTCAGCGAGTCGGAGATAAATGTTGATGAGGTTCTGGTTTTTTCTTAATACGATTTGGTATGCATCAAGCGCTTCATCCCAGCGTCCCAGGGCAAACAATAATTCTGCCATAAAGAGCCTTTTTTTCCAGCCATTATGGTGGCGTTTCAGATAACATCTAATTGATTCGAGTTTTTGGTTGCTCCTTGCTGGATTTTGAAACAGAAAGTGAAGACAATATTTTTGAGTACCATTTACGGTTCTGACTGGTATATACCGGGTTGCAGTAATGACACCTCCAACCTCGTCAATAACCGAACGATCACAGCTTCCGCTAATTAATTTTTGAAGTTCCATGTCAGCATCGCAACTGGCTGTGACTGGTCTTTCGCTTGCCCCGGTAAGGTATTCATTTAATGGTAAACGTAGTCTCTCACGAGCACATTGAACACGTTTTCGAGCATTCTCTGTAGTAATGGATAGTTTTGTCGCAATTTCAGTGTAGGAAAGTTCGCGAATAAAATGAAAATAGGCAGTATCTCGCAACCGCTCCGGGAGTTTTGAAATGTGACTACAAATGTTTTGATACAGTTCATGTCCAATCAACCGTTCACGAGAGGTAGGATATGTTTTATTCTGCCTGTCATCTGAACATGCAATTAGTTCTTCCAGATTATCGACGCCATATCTGAATTTATTTTTTTCTCTATTGATATCGACCGTAACATTCTTTGCCAGTCGTAGTAACCAACCTTTTAGGTTCGTTATCTTATGGGCGTGAACTGGCATCCGGTCACGCGCCTTCATCATTGCGAAGCTCAGCGCCTCTTCAGCATCGTGATCGTTATTGTTCATCCAATAACGACAACGGTTAAAAAGATCGGTGCGATGAGGTTCCCATAACGACCAAAATACATCCTCGTCAGAAGGCAGTCGTCTTAGTAATTCTTGCTCGTCTAAAGCCACCATTTTTCTGTCCCATCTCAGACGTAGAAGAAAATTTATTGCAATTTGGAAAGTCAATAAACCTTTTCTGATTTAATTAAAAATAAAAAACAAAGTTCATGGAATGCGATTTGTGGGGGATGGACGATTATATATAAACGTACCAATAAGAGGATTGTGAATTTTTTGACTTAGACTAAAAAAAGTCTACATAAATCAGCAAATGAAGTGAATTCATTTAACGTTTTTTAGTACAGAATATGCTCAAGTGACGTTGGAATATTTGTAAC
Organism: Verrucomicrobiota bacterium; assembly: GCA_021772675.1. Classification (GTDB taxonomy): domain Bacteria; phylum Verrucomicrobiota; class Lentisphaeria; order JABSQK01; family JAJFLO01; genus JAJFLO01. Next base: position 15,794 of record JAJFLO010000328.1, read on the forward strand.
GTCACAGTGTGAGTATGTTAAATTAATTGCACTATTTTTATACCAAAATGGATGCGTCCAATCCCCACATTTTATGGATTTACATTCTACGCAACCGGTATTGATTTTTTGTGATCAACACTTCAATAATTATTAAATTGCTTAATATTCCAGATACGATCTAATGATCAGTATATAAATTTGCTGTAGATTAAATTTCATCTATTATTTATTGTAGGAGTATGGGGATCCCTACTTTTGTCTAGCAGTCCGACAGGCTGCTAGGTGCAACAGATAGCCTTTGGAGTGCACGGAAAAGATCAGACAGGTCTTTGCTCTTCAAAGATTGGTTTCATAAATCCTAAAAAAATCTGATAGCCATGGCCAGTTTACTTAAACTGCATTATGCATAAACTTTCTATTACAAATCATCATATCACATAATATCAACGAGTTGTGAAGTTATTCGGGTTCGAAATAGTTTCCACCACGGCGGATTTTAACACTATTTCTACACGCGAATGAAATTCATAACTCACTGATTTCACGCAATTTGATGACTCTCACTACAAAGGTTTGTGAATAATGCAGGTTAGAGGTGTCGGAGTGTGTATTCAAAATGTGAGTGATTCTGGTGAATGCCCTGGTTGAGTTAAAAGTAATGCGGTCATTCTTGGCTGCGCACATGTTATTCAGCCAGGAATGGCCGATTTACTATTTGTCACTCACATTTTGAATACACACTTGAGATGTCGGAAAAAATTAACTTAGATATTTCTGTCTGATTCACTGGCTAGCAGTCAACAACCGAGCCGATATTCAGATGACAATCCTGCTCTAATCCACATTTCTCACAAAGCACCTACTATGAGAACGTATTTCACGTCATTTCAGCATGTTGCCTTGACCATCGGATGCCGCGTGTTTCTATACACGGTTATTTTCTATCCTACGGTAATATTCTGAAATGACGCAATTTAAGTCATTTTTCTACGAAGTTGGTGAGAAAAGTGGGCTAAAGCTGGAATTGTGAATCCGCAACTCCGTTTTACTTTTTACCATTTCTGGATATTCTCTTTTTTTGATATTTGAAAATAATATAACTTATTGAAAACAGATATGTTAGTAATTTTATTAAAGAAGTTTTGTACGTATTTTGTAAAAACGTTTATAAACTTTTTCTATAGGTAAAGAATACATGTAAGGCCAAAGTAGCTTGGCCATCCCTGCCTGAGAAAAATCTTTTATCCAGGCAAACAACGCCTGCTTTGCTTACGTCTTCACGGAATACTTATATAGTATTGGATTCATCAATCCACTCAGCGGAACGGGGACGGTATTCAATTTAACTCATTACGGTCCAGTTGAATATGATTTTATAGGATGAGTCTATGAATTTTTGGGGAGTATGACTGTCGGTTTGTCACTATTAATCGTAATGTTGGTAAGATTTAGCACTCTGATTTAGCAATTATTGTTAATCCAGTTCTGGACAAGGTCGATCGCTATTTGATGCCCCGGTCCTCCCTCATCTAATTTACCAATTGCGTTATCAGCCCACGTTTTGAAATTTTTATCCTTTTTCCAGCTTCCATTTCTACAATTGGTAATTTCCTTAATTGCCCCGTCAAAGTGTGCTTTTGTTTTCTTTCTGGCGTCAAGGCAGGCTTTCTTTTCAACACATGTATTAATACCGCAATGTGTGTTAACATTGGCGTGGTCATCATTGCATGCAGATGCTCTATTACCCCCAAGGGTGGAACAAGAGATTGTTTGGGCGTTCGCGATTTTTTTAAATCGCTTAACGTGTAGTCACTACAACCCTGCATCGTGATGCCATTGACATATCCCGTTTCATTTTGTCCCATTGATGGGGTGGGTATTATATGTTTCGTATCCATATGAATCATTGTCAATATAAACAACGAATTTGGGTAATTTCACTTTAATCTCCTTTTCGATTTCAAGATTTATTGATGATAGTTTGGGCTTCAATCGACAATCGTTTTGTTCTTGAGCTAAAAAATCACATGGATAGCGGTATTAGGTAAACACCACTAACGATTATTCTCCCTGAAAACTTTCAAATATCCTCTTCGATTTGTGGATGAAATGCTTCCCAGGCTTTCCAAACACAAGTCTGCAACGCTGCGGCACCTGAAGATTTATATAAAATGCGATCCAGGTTTTCCCCTAGTTTGAGGGAAATCTTGATAGCATCGCTCGTTAGCTGAGGTTCACCACCATCAATATGTCCAGCTTCTGGAATATCTACCCACTTATTATTGCCTCGTAGCCATATTTTATATTCTTCGTCATCTATAAGATCACTGTGCTCTCCGAAATCTGTGGCCATTTCCATACAGAACGGTTCCATACAATACTTCCCCACTATATCAGATTCATCTACATCAGTGTAATCGTTTAGCCCCCCCCCTGATTTTGTCCTGTAATCCTTCTCGTTTTTTGAATGGGGGAAATGTGGGATACTATGATGGAGCATTGAATTGCTATGCAATTTCACTCAAAAAAAAGGGGATGCTTCATGCCAAG
>JAJFLO010000329.1 GCA_021772675.1 Verrucomicrobiota bacterium
GACATCCTCCATCCTAAAACAGAAAAAGACCGAATCCCACTTAACTGGGGAATGCTTGATAACCAATCTAAAGTAGAGAATATAGGAAAAAAATTAGATGAATTAAGAAAAAAGGCCGAAAAGAAGGCAAAAGTAAACTATCTGCCCAAATATGAATATAATGCATGGAAAATTATCTATAAGCATCTAAGAAAGTATGCCAAACATCTGAACCCAGAAATTCAGGTGAATGGTCAAACGGTACTGTTACCGAGAACCAATAATCTTTCTGAAACAGGATTCAGAGATGCTAAACGCAAAGCGAGAAGGACTATTGGCAAAAAAAATCTATCCAAGTATATGGATGAATTGCCGTCTCAATATTTTTACATCATCAATCTTGAAGACGCCGACTATGTAAAAAACGGTTTATGGAGACAGAGAAATTCATGAAAGTTTTTCTCTGATCGATAGAGAGGAAATTGGCAAGTAGTTGGAGGTAGGAGCACTTGGGCGCACCTTGACTGTCAAGTTTTATTATTGCATTCTGACCTCATTTGGGGTAAAATAATCCATTACTCAACCATTTTACTCTCCCATTTCAGAATCGGGAATGAAGGAAAGCCGATAGCCCATTTGGGGTATCGGCTTTTTTAGGTTTAAAGTGGATATCTTTCATACTAATTGAGTATTTCTGACTATATTCGGGTAGGCGCTTTTTATTCGGTCGCCTGTCTCCGGGATATCTAACATTTTAGTTTTATGGCGCTGTGGCATGATGTATCGGTGTCACGGCTACCACGAAAAACAGGGAGTACCTAGTCATGGTTCATATAAAATCCCATCTTCTCCTTCCCATAATCTCGTGAAATGTCTCATATTAAGTGTTAATACGCGGCTCGCATTTGATTTTTCAGCCACCTTTAGGATTAATGCGTCATAAATGATGCCACCGGAGAATCCGAGTTCAGATACCCTTTTGACAGTGGAAGCGTAGTCAGCTGGTGATAGTGACACAATCTCTCCATGACGTTCTACATTTTCATGAATTAATCTCCAGCAGGCGGCAGGGAAAATTCGAGGTTTTACCGGAAGTGCTGTTAATACTTAATAAAGTTCTGCCAGAGTGTGGCTTGATACTATAAACTCAAATTCATTTCTTATAGCCTTCGACAACCATGGCAGTGCTCGTTCATGTTTCGGGTGTTTTTGTACCAACGCGGCGACCAGCACAGATGTATCAAAGAGAATCTTCATTTTATTCATTTCCCAAGAATTGATTTCGGTTGTTGCGATTGTCTTCTAATGCGTCCTCAATATTTCCAATCGCTTTCCCCGAAAACACCAGGACCCCGTCCCTTTCTCGCAAACTCGGTTCACCTTCAATGGGTTTCAGAACGATCTCGTCATCGCCCTCAAAAAGACGAATTGAATCGCCTGCCCTGAGGTTAAAATCGTCTCTTATTTTTTTGGGAATTACGATACGACCAAACCGATCTAATGTAGCTTTCATGCGACCCCCTGTGCAGGCATATTAATCTTATGCCATATTGCATTGCCATTTGCCAATTTAATTTACTATTTTTAATATATGTTTGTTCTCGCAATAATATCAAGTGGTTTCAAAACGTTTCGACGTTTCGGGTTAAAACTCTTATTTGATAAAAAAAACAATCGGAGAAAATTAGTCGTAGTCGGTGAAGCTTAAATGGCTTATTTACAGGCAGTTAAAGTAATAAATACCCCTTATGTTTCGTTAAATTAGATTTTTTTATACTAAAAAACTCGTTTAATGTATGCCGCTTAATCTGCCAAGCTATCTGTTTTGTACCTGTTATATCGCCTGCTGGCGCTGATAATGACTTGTGGTTTTCTTTTGTGTCCGACTGAAAAACGGTGCCACTCAAACGAAGTAGCCTATTGATAATAAGATATTACTAAATTATTTTTTAAGCATCTGAATAACAGGGGCATTCGGGTCACCTGCGCTATTGCGTTTTATTGGTTTATTTGAGTTCAGAATAAAAATTTGCAGCTATAATTTTTTTCAAGCCTATTTCTGTGATTTTCACCTTTTTGAATGGCACACAGCCTGCCGGCAGATAATACCGGAGCAGTTTCAATATATCAATCGCAGGTCAATAAACTTTGTCATGGGTTCCAATTTCAATCAGAAATATCTCGTCTTCCGAATGATTTTCACTTTTAACAAAATCAAAGATGATTCGACAGTCGTAACCGACAGTACATGCCCAAGATCCAGCTAATTTCCCCTTGAGTTTATGACTGGATAAACGTGGGTCGAAAGGATCTTCAACCAGAATTTTCAAAATTGATTCAATATCGACTCTGAGTTTCGGATGCTTCTTGACCGCTCGCTTGAAAGCCCTGGTAAATATTTTGGTGGCGTCACAATTGGGAGACCCAGGTATGATGTAAGAGGATAAAGTAAGAGTTCACTTTAAATTGTTTTTACCACGAAACAATAAAAAGGAAATCTTATGGAAGTCACTGTTAAATTTGATTATACCTTAGATTTACCGGATTGCAATATTGATACTCTAACAAGCGCCTACAAGAAATTACAGTGTATGATTTTTTCTGATATGGTGATGCAGGTATTAATTCAATTTGCGACCCAATATATGATGCAGAAAAAGAAGCCATTTACCTGTAAGTGTGGCAATTTTTTAGGCTTTATATGGAAAACAAAAAATGCAAAGCCTACAAAAATCATGACCATTTTCTGCGAAATAATCCTCAGTCAGATGCAAGTGCAATGCCAGTGTTGCGGAGCAAAAAAATATATAACCAGAGAGCTTCTTGATATAGCCCCAAGACATAAGATGTCAGAAATGACAAAAAGGGTTTTCGCCCTGATTGGCAGCTTAGCATCATTCCGGGTGTCGGAAAAAATAGTTGGAATGTTTGGTATAAACCTTAATAAGATGACAATCTGGCGCTGTGTCCAACAAATTGGAAAAACCATTGAGTTCGGCATTGATATAAATGAAAGCAACGAATTTGAAGCAGATGGAACAGGCATCCCGATACAATGGATAAAAAAACGTGGCAAAGAGCTGAAGGTTTTCATACAAAAAAGGTTTCATGGCAGTGTTCGGATTGCGGGTCTGACGTTGAGTAATTATCACAGTGAATGGAATAAATTATTTGAACCCTTATTGGAACAATTAAAAGAATTTGAA
>JAJFLO010000330.1 GCA_021772675.1 Verrucomicrobiota bacterium
TATAAAAACATTATAATAAGTATAATAATAAAAATATCAAGCAATATTTATTATACTTAAAAAATAATTGCAAAATTTTTTAATGCTTGAAAATGAAGAATTTACAAAAATAAGGGTGAGTTAAGTGGTAAACATAGGTTACATCCAGAGATCTGGAGTCTGATTCATTTCAGGAAACAATTTTACAGAAACCGGCTGTCAGTATATAATGATCGTCTTGAATACAGACGTGATTCAAAGTCTCATATGTTAAACCTGTCCTCATGGATTCAGGGATCATTATCTAGTCAGATGCAATTGTTTCCTGATATTCAATTGGACGAGGTGCAGTGAGTCGATTGTCAATTAGTTTCTTATAATGATAACCACCTATTACTAACGCAAATGCAGTCGCACAGCCATAAAATCCGTAATGATCATGATCTTTGATGAGCATTGCTTCCAAAATAATATCAAAAATGACCGTGGAATGCCAGAATAAATCAAACGTATTCGTAAAATAATCTTTGGAATTGCACCAACCCGTTAATAAGCTTAAAGTAATGACTATAATAATACCACTCAGTTTGATTGTTTGAAGATTGACATGCATCCACAAGTGGAAAGTTGAAAGATAAGTGATCAGTAGTATTATGCTATAGTACCAGTTTTTCATGATATGCAATCCTCGAATTTAGGAGTTGCGCAAAAATAAACTATTCATCTTTTCGCTTTGGTTTGCGGTAGATTTTGACGATGCGATTGAACGAGACCGCAGACATAGCCATCTATTTCGAGATTATTGTGATTGAGTAGCGACACAATGTACAGTGAAGATAAGATGAAAAATGGATAGTTTATTTTTGCGCAACTCCTTAGTGTACAAACAATATTTATAGTATATACCAGTAGTTGATCCAACTATATCCGTAAAATATATGTAGTCGGGAACACATTCTTAAATAGTGTGTCGAAATGCGTTAAAGGTAATACAGTGGTTAGAATAAATTATTTATCTTATTTGATTTATGTGACGTAATTTTAATCTGTAGCTGAATGAAATTTTTGATTAGACTTAAGTAATCACTTGCGAATTCAGTATAAATGTGTTTTTTATCAATCTAAGTAATAGAAAGGATAACAATGAGATCTGCAAATCCCGCATTAAAATCTGAAACTTTTAATATTGCCGCTGACGGCCAAGATGTCATGACTCTTCAAGGGGCGGTAAATAAAACGAGCGCATTATTACTACTTGTCGTATTGTCCGCAACAATTTCATGGACCAATCCGAATTCGACCGCACCACTATTGATTGTCGGTGCTATTGCTGGATTTATTATTGCCATAATTACAGCATTTAATGCGAAATGGTCGCCCGTCACGGCCCCCATGTATGCGGCATGTGAAGGATTTTTCCTTGGAGGTATTTCATTAATATTCGAACGTATGTACCCCGGCATTGTGTTTAACGCTGTTTTTCTGACATTTGGTATTTTATTTTCACTTTTAATCGCTTACAAATCCGGATTGATCAAGCCTACTGAAAATTTTAAACTTGGAGTCGCTGCGGCGACAGGGGGAATCTGTTTAGTCTATGTGTTTAGTATGATCATGGGCATGTTTGGTATGAGTGTGCCTTTTCTACATAGTGGTGGACCAATCGGGATTGGAATCAGTTTATTTATTGTCGTTATTGCTTCCTTAAATCTGGTTTTAGATTTTGATTTCATCGAAGAAGGTGCAGAACGTGGTGCGCCAAAATATATGGAATGGTATGCGGCCTTTGGATTACTTGTGACTTTGGTTTGGCTTTACCTGGAAATACTTCATTTATTGGCAAAAACACGAGATTAGCTCCTCGCATGGGCCTAGCAGTCTGTCGGACTTAGAAAGAATCTGGTACGAAAAACGCATTCTTGGCTCATTTTCGTCCTAATCATCGCTAAATATTACAATATTCTCCTCAAATTTGAACAAATATGATCTCAATTTGACGATTTTCTCCCATCGATTTTCTAAGTCCGACAGACTGCTAGTCTTTTACAACAGACAAACTATGAATTCCCGAATTTGAAACTTGTTGTACCCATACTTCTGGAAGGTTAAATCAATTTATTTTGATTCAATCAACAGACCGTTTGATTCGTTTATTCAATGCCTGTCTAGTCAAACCCAGAAGTTTAGCTGCCAGAGTTTGATTTCCATTGGTTCTTTCTAAAGCTTGATCGATTAATAAATCATTCATTTCTTTAATGGTGGGGAAATCGCTTCCACTGAATAATTCGATCGTATTTTTTGAGTTGTCATCCGTCTCAATCGAACCGAGTTCGTGCTCTACAAAATCTTTGAATATTTCCAATGATAATGTCTTCGAAAAGGTGCGGCTGACAGCATCAAATATTAATGCTTCCAATTCACGGATATTTCCAGGGAAGTCATATTTTTCAAGAAGAGGAATTAAATTTTTCGGAATTGCCGGAGAAGATTTACCGATCTCTTTAGCCGACAATTTCACGAAATGGTCTAGCAAGACAGGAAGATCGTCCTTACGTTCTTTGAGAGGTGGAATATGGATTTGATGGGTGCGCAATCGGTAATACAAATCTTCACGAAATGAGCCATCTTCCATCATCAATTTTAAATCTCTATTGGTGGCAACGATTATTCTGGCATCTGTAAATTTTCTGACATCTGACCCGAGCTGATAATATTCCTGTTCCTGCAAAAGGCGCAGCAATTTTACTTGGGAAAGCGATTTAAGATCACCAATTTCGTCTAGAAATAGTGTGCCTTTGGATGCTTTTTCTATTAAACCGTGTCGATCTTTTTCAGCACCGGTGAAGGCGCCCTTTTCATGGCCGAATAACGTATCAGAAAATAAATTGTCATCTAATCCTGCTACATTTATTGTCACCATTTTTCCTGGGCGTAAACTGAGATTATGGATGATGCTCGCAAACGCTTCTTTTCCCACTCCAGTTTCACCCGTAATGAGCACTGGTCGAGATGACTGCGCAATGGCCTCAACATATTTAAAAATAGACTGCATATGCGCATTGACAGTGATGATCGATGAGAATGCAGATTTATTTATTAGCTTACCTGTTAATAAGTGTTCTTTCAGTAGTAAATTTTCAGATTGAATCGATTCGATAATTTTGTTTTTTTTGCTTAACTTTAACTGTGTTTCAATTCGAGCAAGTAATTCATAGTTTCTTAATGGTTTTCCAACATAGTCCGCACCACCGTATTCAAAACAATTTGTGATTGTTTTTTTGTCGTCAGTAGCTGTAACAAATATAATAGGGATGTTTTCTAATTTAGGTACTTCCTTTATCTTTTTACATACTTGAAATCCATTTTCATCCGGCATAATGACATCGAGCAAAATAAGATCGGGAACTGAATCTTGCATTGATTCAATCGCATCAGAACTTGATTGGGCTGTGGATATGGTGAACCCATGTTTTTTAAGGACAATTGTTATTTGCTTTAAAAACCACTTGTCGTCGTCAATAATAAAAATTCGGTTGTTCATATTCTCTGTTTTGTACGAAATAAATCAATATTTGATATTTACGTGATAACTATTTGTGAACATATCGGCTAGTGTGGCGTCCCATGATTAACTTGATAGTATAGGTAGTGTATTCTAAGTCATTCTAATTTCAGATTTTAAATAAATTTTACAGAATCTCTTGATAAGGAGTGTGTGTTGGTTTGTAGTTCCGTCGTCAGGCGGAAGTTTTAACGATGCTTTAGCAAGTGCGTGCTACTATTGACTCGCTAAAGCTCATCTGAGGCTTCCGTCTAAAGACGGGACTACAAACCTTACCCCGTCCGGGTTTTGCGTTGATTTGATTGTATAAGTTCTTGTATTTTAAGTTACTATTGATGTGAGACAAAAAGCCCCGGCGCAGCCGGTTAATTTAAATTTGACGAGATATATTTTGGTGCTTCCGGTACATTGAAATAAATAAAGCGATGTAGAGTATTGATGTTTCATTTCAATATTTTCTGAGTGCCAAAAGACATTCGCCCTAAAATAGGTTGCACTTCTTTCACCGCTGGGTGGTGTTAGCGAAAAGGTTCGTACCTGTGGTTCCAACACTTTTTTTGCTGCCTATCCCAGAGGTGAAATAAATACAACCAAATTTGAACTTAACCGGCTACGCCGGGGTTTTACCGCTAAGATTGGCAAAATTAATCCTCCTGGTCAACCTCCTATGTTATAAATTTAATTTCAGCTCGTTCGTAGTCCCGCTTTTAAGCGGAAGTTTTTGGAGAGCTTCAGCTATCCGGTGTTTTTACACGCTCGCTGAAGCAGCGCTAACACTTCCGCCTGAAGACGGTACTACAAACTCAACCTCTTCCAAGATAGTGATTTTACTGAATATGTGCTTTTCCAGCATTAACAACAACTTAGAATACAAATTCCTATACTATCGAGTTATTTACGAGACGCCACACTAGATGTTGATCTCCATAACACTATATAACCCTCTACTGATGCAATATCAATCTGTTATGAATTTTGAATCGTCAGATTTGTCTTAAGAACAGCAATATTGGATTCAATTCTTCTAAGGTATAGATTTTCGCCGTTGGGAGACGGATCACCTAAAAACTCATAGATTTTTTGAAAGTCATCATTCAATTTTGGTTTAACATAATGCTCCCAAAAATTTGGTGTATTTTTCATCAACTCATCAGCACTTTTATACAGTTCTGCGACCTTTGTTGACGTTTTGGAATAATGAAATGATTCTTCAAATTCCAGATACAAGAATGGTAATTTTTTGATATAATTTTCAGCGGCCATTTGGCCAACCAAATCCGAAGTTCCTAACATGTACCCCACTTTTTTTTCTAGCGCAGTCTGAAAGGGGATTTTACTTATATCGGAATTTACGCCAGTACAGAGAATCATGTCTTGAACTGCTAAAATTTCTTTGGCTGTATATCCCTTTTGGGACAAAAGCATTTTTGCAACATCACAGCTTCTGAAAACATGTGTGATCGTGTATTTTGCACCTGTTCCCTCTATATCATCATCGGTTTTTAGGTATCCTGTGTCGTGTAGAAGTATTGCTAATAAACCTATTTCAAATATTTTATCAGTCAATACTGGATATGCTTTCGCCATATGATAACCTTTGAATAGATCGATCATACATGTGGTAACTTGAAGTGTATGTTCATAATCATGATACTTTAGGTCTAGTCGTAAATAATTTTCAAAATTTCCCGAAAAGCAATCATGAATCCAGGAGAATGCGTTTCCTATAAAGGTAAATTCACTCTTGGGGAATAAATCCTTAAATATGCGTTCAGCATAATTTTTAACATGGTTGCGACTACTTGTATCGATTGTTAAATCCATAATTTCTCCTTAAATGAATTGAATTTGGCATGAATCCGGAAAAAGGATTTGGGGGAATCTATGTAACGCTTTTTCCTGACAGACTGCTAGGAAGCTCTACGGAAATGTATAGGTTTTAAAGCACATCAGAATCATGCATAGTTATTCGTTCCTTGACTTAAGCAATCATGCCAGATTTACAACAAGTTTTTCGCAAATTCAGGTTTGGCTTCAATTCTCTTAACTTCCGATTTTAGAATGGAAGCGTTTTCGTTTTTCAATGAGCTATAATAGATGTCATATCGATTACTCAATGCCTTTAATACCTTAGAACAACTTCCAATTTTTCTTTCCAAAACGATTCCCTTTTTTCTTAACTTGTCATCATATGTCAATTCACTAAATTCGTTTTGCAGAATTTGGAGCTTCCCATTCTGCGTGTTGATCATTTCACTATATTTCTTTGCAATCTCAAGTAAAACATCTTGTTCAAAGTGATCAATATGCAGTTGGATATCTGTTATGGATACAGAAGAGCCCATTTCAATTGTAGCTAAAATTTCTTTTTTATTAACCAGAAATGGTTCGATACCTGGTCCAGCGGCATTGTTTGGTTTTGTACGTGTTGATGAAGATGGATCGTTTACCATATCAACGAGTTGTTCACGGGGTAAACTCTTATCTTCCGATGTTTTAACTGATACATTTTTATTTAATTTTTTGCTGCAACCTGAAAAAATCAGTGCAATAGCAAAGATTAGTAACTGAGACAAAAATAATTCTGATTTAATATACACTCCCTATTGCCCTCCTATCAAATATATCTGCGATTGTAAAAAAATGTCACTTGAAAAATAATTATTATTTGTTGCAGCTGATTGTATGCCATTTGTAGATATAATTAATGTAACCTATTTGTTCTAAGACAGTTTTTGGATTGTTTTATGCTAAGTATTCTGTTGATGATTCGTGTTTGTGCGACAATAGATGACAGTGAATTTTAGTGAGCGATGGGTTATTTGAATCAGAGAGTAGAGGAATACTCGAAGGTTGTATATTTGTCTTGCATTCTGAAATACGAATCCACGACACGACGTTCCTGCATTTTATTTGATTAATTATCTTTAGTGAAGAATATTATCCTTTTGTCGCTTCGAAAAAATCTAACACGTAATACTCATTTCATTTTGGAGACATTTGCAAAAACATCTTTGACTGTACTTTAATTGATGCCCAATATCAATATGTTGAGACGGATCATGGGCATATCTTTATCAAATGAGCAGTGAGCGGAGGCCTTTGGGCATGCCATAATGACTTACTTTATAAACCTGTCACTCATGTGGTTGCAATGCCGTTCAAATGGACTATCACAAGTTGACTTTTAGGAATTTATTTTGATTTCTGTTCCCTAATGACATTATCAAACTCCATAAAATGGCCATCTGGAAAGGTTGGTTTTGTTGCCGTTGTTGGGCGGCCGAATGTGGGTAAATCCACGTTAGTCAATCAGATACTCGGCTGTCATTTACATGCAGTATCATTAATACCACAAACGACACGAAAGAATTGTCTTGGTATTTATTCAGATGACGTATCTCAGATAATATTTTTAGATACACCTGGGGTTCATCTAGGCAAAACTAAATTGTCCGCAAACATGTTTAAGTCCGTTCAGCGTTCACTCGCAGAACCCGACTTGGTATTATGCTTGTGTGACCCGACCCGAAAAAACGGTGAAGAAGATCAACTCGTTATTGATTATATTGCTAAAGCTGGAAAGCCCACAATAATTGGCTTAAATAAGTCGGATTTATCAACAGCAACGCAACGGGCTGATGCAATAAGTTATTACGAAGAAGTAATAACTGGACAGCACTCCGTTTTTGTGATTAGCGCGTTGACTGGCGAGAATGTAGAAACACTACAATTGGCTATCGTTGAACATTTACCAACAGGCCCCTTCCTATACCCTAAAGATCAGTTGTCTGAAGCTGTCGAACGTGATATCGCTGCAGATTTAATTAGGGAAGCTGTTAACAAACATCTATTCGATGAAATTCCCCATTCTATCGTGATTGAAATATTATCGTGGAAGGAGCAGCCTAAAAAAATAAAAATATCCGCGAATTTGCATGTGGAAAAAAAATCTCAAAAACTGATCGTCATTGGCAAAAATGGCAGCATGCTTGATCAGATAAAGCGAGATGCAGTTGTTGTTTTAAGGGAATTCTTCGATCAATACATATCATTGGGTATATTTGTAAAAGTATCGCCTAATTGGTTTAACAATACTGGATTTTTAAAAGAATTGGGATTAGACTAACGCTCTTTAAAAATTTTCAATTAATTAGGGCAATAACATAGGAATAAAATAAAGGACTCAGCAAATGTCACTGCATCCGAGCTTAAAAGGAAGTTCAAAGATTGTAACCAAACGAAATGTCTTAAAGCGATATGAACGGATCAACCAGCTAACCAGAGAAGGCAAGTGGAAAGAGGGAGAGCAAGTTTTTGGTTTACCAAAAACTAAAATTTTGGATTGATTGGCGGAATTATATCTAATTTATTGGCGATTAACAAATATCTTGATTTTATCTTTGTCTCCTCGGTCTACCTTCCAAAACACATCTATCCCAATTGTACGTATTGAATGATAACGGTAACACAGTCAGTTAGCAAGGGAAAATCCTACACAGTTACCCTCTCAGACAGCCATGTCATAAAGCTATCGGAATACATTGTATTTCGCTATTCAATATTCCCCGAAAAACAATTCACTGAAAAATCATGGCACCAGATTTTGCAGGATGCAGATCATCATGCATGTTATGAAAAATTACTGCGACTATTGTCGATAAAAGCGCATACGGAATTCGAAATCACAAAAAAGTTGGTTCGTTCAAAATTTTCCAAAGTCTCAATTAATAAGGCTATTAAAAAAGCCAAATCAATAAACCTTATTAATGATGTTTATTTCGCAAAAACATTCTTTGAGGAGAGGCGATCAAGTGGTCGTTATGGGAAAATAAAAATAATTCATGACCTGAAACGACGAGGTATTAGTTCTGAGCTAATTCAAGAAATTGTTCCCAATACTGATTCTAATTACCAAGAAGAAAACGAAATTGAATTTGAGAATGCGATAAAACTTGGTCATGTTAAGATGAAGGTGTTATCCAAAGAAAAGGATTCAATGAAGCGAAAGTCTAAATTATTAAGGCACCTGGCAACTCGGGGATTTACCTCAGATATCTGTTATCAGGTTATTAACCGCTTGGAGATTGAGAATGCAGATTAAGAAAACGGTTTTACTAGGCATTGGTGGCGGAATTGCTGCTTTTAAGTCGATACAGGTTGCAAGCACTCTATTCCAAAACGGGTTTGATGTCCATGTTGCGATGAGCCCATCTTCGCAAAATTTTATCAAGCCTCTTTCATTCTCAGCAGTAATAAATCGTCCGGTATTATCGAGTTTGTTTCCAGAGCTCCAGACCAACGATAAGGAAACCATCTATCCTCACTTATTCCCTGCAAACCACGCAGACATTTTTGTACTTTTGCCTGCCACAGCGAATATGATTGCAAAAGTGGCTCATGGATTCGGACCTGAAGTTGTTAGTGCCTGTGCACTCTCATTACCTGAACACTGCAAGCGTTATTATTGCCCCGCGATGAATGCAGAAATGTGGCAGCAGATAACCGTGCAAAATAATATGACGCTATTAGATGATCTGGGGTGGCAGAGAATTGGGCCCGAACAAGGTCATCTTGCCTGTGGAGTCATCGGTGAAGGACGTATGTCCGAACCGGAATCAATTATTGATGCCATTTGCAACAAGGACGAGCCCAAAATATTGGCAGATAAACGAGTTCTAATTCTTTCAGGACCAACCTTGGAACATATTGATCCCGTTCGTTTCATCAGCAATGGCAGCAGCGGCAAGATGGGAAAGGAATTGGCCTTGGCCGCTGTGCGTTTTGGCGCCAGTGTTGATTTTATATCGGGTCCGGTTGCATCACCGAATTTACCCTCAGGACCAGGAATTAAAGTCAAAAACATTCTGAGTGCTAAAGAGATGTTATATGAAGCAGAGAATAGTTTTCCTGAAGCAGATATAGCATTATTTGTTGCGGCAGTTTCCGACTATATGCCCGTTGAAACCAACTCATCCAAACTTCCAAAAAACAAGGGTGAGTTTTCCTTAAAATTCGAAAGTACCCCGGATATTGCTGCCACGTTAGGCTCTACTAAGACAGATGAGCAAATCTGTATTGGTTTCGCCCTTGAAACCAATTCTGACGCAGTTGACAAGGCAAAGTCAAAACTTAAGTCGAAAAACCTGGATGCGATCATCTTAAACGGCATCAAATCCTTTGGTGGAGAAAAAGGACATTTTTCCTATATCTCTGAATGCGGTCAAAACGTTGAAAAATGGGGAGTCATCCCAAAAACTCAATGTGCCCAACAAATCATCAACAAGGCGGCTGAACTCGTCTAATCCCAATATTCATTTTCTAAAAAATAATCAGACAAATTGTGAATATCTAAAATTTGGATTCTATTGTGTTTCGCGAGTTGATTGCCACCATATACTATAATTTTCTCAATTATAGTGTTTGGCCTCACCTTGTCAAAAATTGCGAGGCCTTTAAATAATTTTTGTTTAAGGTTTCCCCCGGCTTTATTTCAATAGACAAAACAATTTCAGAGAGTGTGACACATGCGTAATTTTTCCTAAAAAGGAGAATCACCCAGCAGGAATGGTTCAGAGACAAATACCAACTTATACCTAAAAGTTAGTATTGAGGCACAGCGTTGAGAACGCATTGGACGAGAGCTATAACGCCACAAATCACCGGCAGCCGAAAGCAGCATAGAGAGGAACGAGCGGCAAAGCTTTTGCCTGTCCGAGTATGTTTGCCTTGTAAGATTAATTTGATGCATGAAGGCACAACGTTTCGCGGTCACCATGTACAGTTGAAGGCCAAACACCGTTCAACGAATACTTGGCTAAAATACTCCACGCATTTATGACGTATTTTGAGTAAAGACCATGCCTTT
This sequence comes from Verrucomicrobiota bacterium, assembly GCA_021772675.1. Taxonomy (GTDB): domain Bacteria; phylum Verrucomicrobiota; class Lentisphaeria; order JABSQK01; family JAJFLO01; genus JAJFLO01. Next base: position 10,410 of record JAJFLO010000330.1, read on the forward strand.
CTTTGTAAAGCATGTTGGCATATTCAGATGCAATAGCGCGTGCTTTTTCTTCACCACGATACATATTCTCAATTTTCACATGGCCTTCTGCCAACACTATTAGTGGATGTATATCATCTTCGAAAAACGTGCCCTTGATTTCGTCTATAATAGATTGTGCAGATTCTAAAAGTGAATAAGCTTTTTTCTCCTTAATATCTGTAAGGGCAATTAAAATTTTCTGTCGAGCTAGCTCAAATTTTGCGTATTTCTTATGATTCACATCAAACACCTTAAGGGCATTTCTGAAATTTTCATATGCCTCTAAATGGTTACCTAATTCTCTGTGAGCCCTGCCCGACTGAAGCCAATATACACCACTTTGTTCAAAAAGCTTTTCGATGCTTTGATACAGTTTAACAATCGTCGCATCATCATGATGGTATATATTCATTAGAAACTTATGGTTAACGAGACTATTGTATAGTATTCTTTCTCTTTTGTTGATTCCTTGCAAGGTGCTCCCCAATCCGCTTAACGCATATAGGACCGCTTTGTGAGCTACAGACAATGAATCATTATCAACGATATCTGTAAAAATATACTCCATGTATACAGGGTGACGAGCAAACAGCAGGTTTCCAGTTTCATAAACAATGCCTGAAAGACGCGTTATAAGCTCATCAATACTTAAATCAATTCCACAATAATCTAAGGCCCTTGCAACATACGCAGAATCAATATTAATTCTATGAACTGTTGCTAATCCTACAATCAAGAGAAAATATTTATTTTCTTTGTTTTGAGCTACCCTTAGATAATCGTATTCAATAATATCTTTAAACCCTTGTCCTGATGTGGTTTCCAGCAAACCAATTAGTAATTGTTTTTTTGCGTTGCGGATCAATTCTATTTTTCGTTCATTTGACCTTAAGGAGGCTAAATGGATCCAGGGTCCATATAGCTTTAATTTATTTAAAATAATATTGGCATCACCCTCTCGAATTCTCGCCAATCGAAATGGCTTCAGACAGAATTCTGAAACTCTAAATTTGGATCTAGCCTCCCAACTGTTTTCACGCTCAGCACACACCAAAAGGCCTTTGGTCAGCACTTTATTTATAACAACCTTACGTATATCATTCTCTATATCTGACAATCGGTTGTATAAAACACAATATCTTTCATCATGTATAGACTCCAAATACTCAATCGTCTTTACGAATTTTTCTGGAGGTTCCTCTATAAAGTAGGTAGGTACTTTGTTTTCGTACAGCTTTACTGCCAACTGCATTAACAGCGTTGTTTTTCCAGAGCCTGCAGGACCATATACTACTAAAAGCTGTTTCTTTTTCTTTAATGCTTCTAATGCTAAATTAAAAAACTGTTTTGTATAGCTTAATTCTGCTGGAATACCATCAAAAATATCATTCCAACTAGGCTTATAGCCCTTATAAAATCGACGAATCTTACCTTTTAACTTAAACTCATTTGGGGCGTAGAGTAATTTTTGATCAACCAAAATAATATTTTCTAAAAGCCGTTCAGTGTAAGCACTATCCATTCCTTTATTAGAGCTGAAAGTAGCTCTTAATCGCGGATTGGAATTAAGAGCAATATCAAGTCGAGCTAATGGAGTAGGAAACTGCGTCAGCAACCAATTTGTAAAGTCACTTAACTTTCCGGATATATGAATGAGGTTTCTCGAACGAAGACTAGCTTTTTGTATTTCGCTTGCGGATGGCGTTAATACATAATTCAGCTGTTCATTTTCCCCGGTTTTTAATCGGACACGTTCTATTTGATGATAAAATAGCGGTTCGTTTAGTTCAGTCCCAATAAATAGGAAGTAGTTACTAAAATAGTCCTTAGATAGCTCTTCATACCAAGAGGGGACTATGGATGAGCTAGCACCATATTCCTTAGCTGAAAATATTACTCCGTCATACAACCTGTCTGAAGAGCCATTTAATTTGATATAATCTAAATCTTGAAATAACTGATCTTTATCGGCTATTGGATCTTTTCTATGGCGGATTTTAACTTTTTGAGGAGACATAGTAAGCAATGCTTTATCGAGTGCATCATCAATATTTAACGTATATATTCGTCTCCAACAATACCGAGCCAGTGTCAAATATTCATCAGAAGGCTCTGTATTCCTAAAAAATTTTTCAAGAATCTCTATTACCCGGTGATTCCCTAGCAGATCTAATACTGCGGAGTATACTGTCTGTAAATTTTCACCTTGGTATTCTAACCCCGACTCATTAGCTAAGATGTTTGCCAAGCTATAAGAAGAAGGAATATCATTTCCATATTGATCACTAGATGTAAGAGAGGCTCCAGCACCGAATAAAATAACAAGCCTTCCTTGTTCAATGGGTTTAATAAGGGCATCGAACATTCTTCCTCCTTAATCTAACATTGAGATTATTTGATACCTTAATAATGGTGTTATCAAGAAAAATAATTATAGAAATCCGATCTCGATGCACTCAATCAATGCTTAGGATTGGATAAACATTGGCATTAGAAAATCACCCACAACTAAATGCCAGGGTAAAAAAAAGTAAACGACATTGTGACGTTTACAAATAAGTATTTCCAATTCTGGAATGCTATCTAGTGGACAAAATTTATCTTTGTGTATCCTCTGTTACAATTTCAAATTGTAAATTTCTTGGACATCTTTTTCCTGAATACATAGATATGTCAGGGTTTGTTTTTGGGTGCTATGGCCAAAAGCTACCATCAGGAGGGGGATAGCGGTGCCTCTCTTGTACTGCCAGTAGCCCATGTTTTACGAAGCGTATGGGAGCCGTAATTGCCGGACAATCCGACTGCTTTACACCAGTTTTTAACCATTCTGGTTACAGTAGAAACTTTGAGCACACCACCTTTCTTAGAATAAAATAAAAAACCTTCATTATCTTTGTGATTCAAATTGTCATCGTGTTTAATGAAATACTCGATCGATCGTATTGAGGACTTATTTAACGTTACTCTTCGGTATTTATCTGTTTTTGATTGTTTAATTTCAAGTGTATCGCCAGCGACCACACCTTGAACCTGAGAATACGTGATCGACAGTAATTCATTTGCTCGATAGGCAGTATTAATGCCAAGCGTAAACAAACAACGGTCTCGAGGACTGAATATCCTTTTAATTTTTTTGATGGCTCTTTTGATTCGAATCGGTTCGACTTTAATGCAGTCGCCTTTTTTGGGGTGGTTTGGATTCTTGATGTGCATATAGGGTAGACTTTTTTATGCCAAGATTTTTGGTTATATTCAATGTAACTTAGCATTTTCATAAACATAGCTTTTTATTAATTTAACCAAAGCAGTTGTCTCCACCGGTGCATAGGTCATTTTATAATACCAATTTTTATCCAAAAGTTGGTATAGTACAGGCTTTCCCACTTCGGGGGCTGACAGACTTGTATATATCAGTTGGACTTTTCGATCATTGGGTTTATCTGTGATTTTTCAACTAGAAAGATAGAATTGTCAGCGTGGCGAATACTTTTGGATTAGCATATGCATGGATAACAAAATCTGATCTACGTAAAAGCGTTGTTTGCATCTTCAACTTAAAGGGATGACTTGTGGTAGGAGAGCCTGATGGAATGAATTATCTGAGATTTTTGTATGAAGATCTCCGGGAAAAATGGAAACATGAGGATGAACTTGTACATCAACGGATTGGACGTTTGTTGGCATGGGAGGTCTTCTTCCTTAGTGCGCATGGGCTACTCATGTCCCTTAGAGCAGGAAAAGTTCCAGGTGGAACCAAGATTCTCGAAAACCTGTTAGTTAGCATAAATGGAACACCAATACAACCGCTAGCCCTTGTCGGTCTATCACTACCGTTGATTGGCTTAGCAATAGTTTACCATACTTGGAGCACGATCAGCGCAGCCTTTATGGCAATGGACACTCTAAAGAAAACCCACAATGAAAAAGACTTGAAGATTTGCCCTGATGTTGATGTAGCAAAAGAAACAACTGATAAGGGTCGAAACAGTACATATATATTGCCAGGTATATTTGCAATAACTTGGATGGTTGTTTTATGGTATGAGTTGACATCAAATATAGACAAGGAATTAGGTTGGGAAATTATTTTGGGATTGTCCATAATCATATATTTATTGAGTATAGTTGAAAGACTTTGTTCCTGGAAAACGGATAAAAGAAAGATCCCTAAATTACCCTTTATATTCGTAATAACTTGGATTGTTGTTTTCTTGTTTGAGTACTCATTTCATTCCGTAACTGCTTGGGGCAGTGAATTATTTTATGAGCTGGGTTTAATATTCAGAAAAGAATCAAGATGGAAGATCATGTTATTACCGTTAATCACCATACTTGTATTACTTGTTTTTGAATTAATGTATTACTGTAGAAAAAAGGACTCAAATGGCTGATTATATTGTTGGCTTGGATATTGGAGGAACAAAGATCGAGGCCGCGCTTTTTAAGATCACTAAAGAGAATGGTAGCGAACATACCAAGTCTTTTGAATTAGTCATCGACGATACTCAATTTTATCTGTTTCTAAAAACAATTAAGCGTATTTCAACTCTAAGAAACAGAGGCTATGAAGATGTAATGGAGCGATTGTCTGAACTCATCTCTCAACTCTTATCCATCCATTCAATAGATAGGCATCAAATTCAGGGAATAGGTGTTGGCCTTCCCGGTACAGTTCACCCGTTGAAGCAAATTATGATCAATGGGAATAGTGAAATTTTTATCGGCAAAGAATTCTCAAAGGATCTAAAATCTCTTCTCAATTACAGTGGTACTGTTTTATGCAATAACGATGCATCTTGCTTTGCATTAGCAGAGGCAATGTGCGGAGTTGGCCTTTTATACGAACGAGAATTTCAATTACCAAGATCTAAACAATCTTCTATTGGCGTCGTATTGGGAACAGGCTGTGGTGGCGGGCTCATATTCAACAATAAAGTCATCAATGGTCGGAACGGTGGTGGCGGAGAGATTGGCCACACAAGCTTGATTCTCGATGGTCGTGACTGCTATTGTGGCAATAGAGGTTGTGCTGAACAATACCTATCAGGAACCGCCATTGCGGACATTTATAATTCTCAATCATCCGAAACTCAAAAAACAACAATTGAGATTTTTTCTTTACAGCATTTAGATCCATTGGCGAGTGAAGTATTGAACGAACATAAGAAAAATCTCATTCGATTCTTGACCAATTTGACGAATATCTTTGATCCCGATTTCTTTGTTGTTGGAGGTGGTGTTAGTAAGCAAGAGTTCATTTACGAAGGTTTGGAAAAAAGATTATGGAAAAAAGTCTTTGTACCCGGAGCAATGCCTCGAATTTACAAACACCAAATCAGTGATTCTTCCGGTGTTCTCGGCGCTGCTCTCTTAGTTTGCCAGTTCGGGGATAGTAGGGGCTTTTTGCAATATAATATCCGGGTGGAGCGGGGAGCTCGCGCTCCCGTTGCCCCCTAAGAACCGTATAAGAAAGTTTCCAATCGTACGGCTCAAGCCCCTTTAAGTCCCCGCTTTACTGGAGACCGGCGATGAGTAAATCTTTCACTAACCGCCTTCGCAATACGCATTTGGAGATTCTTTATCTCAGCGATTGCCGGATATTGAGGCGCACCAGCAATAAATTGCCGTCATTTGCTTTCCTCAACTAAGAACTATTCCAAATTCTCTTACGATAAGGCACCTGTCGGACTTCAGCATATCCTTCTCATTACAAAAAGGCATTGGCTACTCTCCGACATCATTCCCCGATAGTTCCAACAGCTTGCTTTACAGTCAGCCTGCTCCGACTACAGAGCGGTTCTATCGGCTTTCCACGTTCCGTCATATTCCTTTTACAGATGACTTAGGTTCAACCTCTACACCGATGGGTATTTGGTCCGCGTACGGTCAAGTTAGACCCCCGTATCCTCACCCATGTCCCTTTTTGGGGCAAGCCTATCAGTCTGTTTGGCTTTCTTCTATTCACGATGCTTCCAGTTGTTCACATATGTTAACCATATCATCCAATCCTAGCCCTCACCCGGTTTCAGACTACCAGGAGGGTCTCAACCTCACGGTTTCCTCCCCGGTCAAATCGACCTTTGGTACATATTCGAAGGGCGTCAGGCCATCTACAACAGCGCGTAGATTCGCCTGCCTCTCAGGATACCGGTGGCGAAACACCGGGTTCAGTCACATATTGTGCTGAACAAAAATATGACGACCTCGTGTCGCCACTAACTTTTAGGTAAAAGTTAGCATTCGCACGTCTCTATAACACTTCTTTGGGCAAAGTATATCTTATAAATTTAGCCAGTAATGTCGCGAATAGATAACAAATTTATTAGAATAATTTTATTTATGGATTGTATACTGAGAATGATGATAAATATTCTTAGTATATGTGGGTCAGTGGGGAACTATATTTTATCATACCGTCTTCCAGCTATACTATAAGTATCTTACCTACTAACTCTCGTTTCTGAAATTATACGCATTGAATTGATTTATTCTTATATCTTTGCAAAACATCACAAAAGAAAATGTTATGAAAATAAAATGTACAACTTTCACTCTCTTATTAACCTTGTCGATAGCCTTATTCGCGGGCTGTGCTTCAACGCATTCTATAGTTACTTCGAGCCGAGCGCTTAATGAAAATATTAACGAAGGAGTCGTCTATTCTCTTCCTAAACAATTAGTAAAAGTCGTCTACAGGCGGATAGCAATCGATTCGACAGAAGCCGCAGCGAAGAAGAAAAAAGCAAAGGAGGCAGTCGATTCGACGACGAAGGCAATAGGCAAGAAGAAAAAAGAAGCGGTGGCTCTGGAAAAATTGATAAGAAACATTGATGCACAGGCCGCAAATCGAGCCAAATTAGAAGCTAAGTTAAATCTCGATTTAACGAAAATTAAAGCAGAGAAGCTTGTGCTTACGAAGATGTTATCCGATCAGACGAATGTGCTTTCAATTGCGACAACAGAATACGCTCTATCTCTTAAGTCTGATTCAGCATTTAGTGAACAACTAAGCATAACCCCAGAAATCCCTATTACTGATAGTGTAAATACGTTCTATGCCAACGTCCAACATCAAAAGACAAGTTCAGATATTATAGAACTAAGAACAAAGAACGGTCTATTAGATGGTGCGATAGGGCATAGTGAAGATAAAACGGGCGAGGTATTGGCATCTCTTGCTGGCGGCTTAGTTGGTCTCATTCAACCATCGTTCCTCGGAGTTGGAAGTCCAAAGGTGTTTAATCTAGGCATTGATGTTTCTGGCCGAACTTGTCAAAAGAAAACTGCCACATCAATCACTCAAATTATCGACCCAAGTGTTGACAAAGATTTAGAGGCACTCAATCTTAGATTGCGCGACGGTTGCATAGAATTAGAAATTGAACCTGATACAACACGGACTGCGCAGACTGCAGCGATAAAAAAAGTAATAAATGCAAACGGGTTGATTTACAGGCAACCAGGTATTTTTACGTTTAAAGTCAAAGATTTAGACACTGGTACTGAAATACAATCGATAAGGTTAAGCTTGGCACAAGGAGGACAGCCCGGTATTATTACGATGCCAAAAGGAAAATTTTCTAAGAATGAATTTGATATCTCTTTCTCCAATGGGGCGCTTTCAAAAAGCAGAACAGTTCAGCCAAGTGAGATCTTGGGAGCAGCGAAGATTCTCCCCAACATGTTTAAAGAGATCTTTGCCATACCGACAGAGTTGATTAAGCTTAAGGTCGACTATTCAACCAGTGAAAAAGAATTGCTTGGACTCAAGAAGGTAATGCTGGAAGCTCAGGTTGAGATCGATAAAAAGCAACTTGAACTTGAAGATTTGGCAGCTGTAGAGAAGTAAACTGGCTGTTCTGGTTGTATTTAGCGTACCCTATCCTACGCGATCAGAGCATTCCGATGGCTGGCGGGACCGTAGGCCTGACCGTCACTAATCCTCTAAATCATGAGGGAGAAGGAACCATGTTCAATGCCTGAAGAGATCACAAATATTTTTTTCGATATTGGGGATACGCTGGGCTCGGGTCGCCTTCGCATGGTCGATGGCGTCACCCGAATCCACGAGTTGGCTGTTTTCGATTTTGTACCCGATCTTCTCGCCAAACTAAAGGATCAGGGACTTTCGCTCGGAATCATCTCCAATACCCCCGAACAAGAGGACGAGGCATCGATGGCGACGATACTGACCGCCTCGGGGATCCGCGACTTTTTCGTGCCGGACCTGATGCTCTACAGTTCGGTGGTGGGGATCGACAAACGAGATCCGGAGATATTCCGCATGGCGGCCGAACGGGCGGGGTACGCGGATGATCTGGGGCCGTGTCTATTTGTCGGTGAAAGCCCGGAAGAGCGGGCGGTGGCGCGGCGAGTCGGGATGGCGGTGGCCCCACATCCTTCGCTGATTCCGGATGTCCTCGGTGGTCACCATTTTCGTTTCGCCCGCATTCGACTTTCCGCCAGTCAGTTGGAGGAGCCATGGTGGGAGCCGATCCGGAACCTAACCTTCGTTCCCCTGTATCTTTCCGGGGTGACCGAGAAGCACCTCTACGGCGTTACCTCCTCGGAAACCCTTCGCCGGCTCGACGACCTGGGTTACGAAGTGGACCGGCTCGGGTTGCCGAACGCGCCTCTCGACTCGGACGTGTATGTATTGCGGGACGACCAGAACGCCGCCAGCGGCTTTCTGCGGGAGGAGGGGCAGTCCCGCTCCCTCTTTCAAAAGGAGCAAGAGGCCTACTGGATTCTTTCGTCCTCGGCAGAAGGCCTGGTCGTGGCCCTGCCCGCAGGCGTTTGTATCGATGATTACCACCTGGACGGCGCGCACGGTCACAATTTCAAACTGACGGCTGACCCCTGCCTGCTCGATCCGTTTGACCGGCGGCCGGGTGGCGCCGATCCGGAGTCAAGCCTGACCGACCCGGTGTTGGAGTCGGTCGAAATCGAAACGATCAAGACCCACCTGACCGAGACCCGGTTGAAAGAACTTCTGGATCGTTATACCGGGGTGACCGATCTGGATGCCGAGGGCCCCTTGACCAATCGGCATACCCGCAGTCAAGATATGGACCGCGTCATTACCGCCCTGATCAAGGACCTCGAAACGGCGGGCAACGGGGCGTTTCAGGTGTTTCCCCATCGTTTCGTCTTCATGGGCGAGCCGACCGACAACGTGGTGGCCGAGTTTCCAGGAGAAGGGGACGAGGTCGTGATTCTCAGCGCGCACCTCGACGCCACCGCGTCCAACAGTCATCCTTTCAGAAACTATGACCCCCTTTCTGATCCGGCGCCGGGAGCGGATGACGATGGAAGCGGTGTCGCGGCGGTGTTGGCCATCGCGGAAGCTCTGGGCAAGATATACGAACAGACCCGGCCGAAGCGAACGATTCGATTCTGCTTGTTCAATGCCGAGGAGCAGGGCCTGGTAGGGAGTAAACGGTATGCGGCCGCCGAAGCGGCCGCCGGCACGGTGATCAAAGCGGTGTACCAACTGGATATGATAGGGTTCAACAGTGACGAGGATTTGACCTTCGAAGTACACATCGGCGCCCGTTCCTTCCCCGGTGCAGAAGCCCAATCCAGAAAGCTGGTTGACCGGCTGCATGCGGCGCACGCGGCGATGGCTTCTCCGCTACCCTTGCCGGAACGATACGAAACCCCCATGGACCCGGCCGATCGCCGGAGCGACCACAGCAGTTTTCACGAACGGGGGTATCCGAGCTGCCTTATCTCCGAGAACTTTTTCGGGCCAGCGACCGGGACCCAGCCCGCCGATGGGAATCCGGAATACCACCATCACACCGACACCTTTGTCGATTTCACCTATGCCACGGAGATTGCCCGCCTCGCGGCGGGCGCGGCCGTGCTTTCAATCAAACAATAAAAGAAAAGGAGAGGGGATATGTCATTCGAACTTTCAGCCAATGTAAATGTCCGAAAGGACGCGGAAGGCCGGATATGCCAGTTGCAACATCTTGAGCAACCTTTTACCGGTACGAACACGGGTGGTCCAGAAACCTTGGCGGGTGGAGAACCCAAGACGGCGCGTAAGCTCGCAGAAGAGTATCTCAAAGCGGTGGTGACTCATTACCAGTTACCGGAAGTCATGATGGAGAGCCTGACCTCTTCGCCCGCGAAAGACCTCACCGACGACACCGAACAGATCCGATTTGCCGAGGAGAAGTCGGTCATGGGAAACACTACCATGGACTATGCCCAAACCTGCTTCGGTATTCCGGTCTGGGGGTCGGGCATCGCGGTTCGACTTGAGGACCTTCCGCTCCAGGTCGTTGGTTCTCGGAGCACGGTTCGGCAAAACCTGAGCGTGAAGAAGCCGGCCGGCGATGCCGCCTACACGCCGGCAAAGATCACCGAGAAGGTGCTGGTCGGCCTTCTCGGGATCGGTGACGGAACGAACCTTACCCTGAACGGCATGCAGCCTTACATTTATCGCTACGATCCCGACCATCGCGACTTGGCTGCGCAGGAAGATGAAACCGAAGAAGCCCACGCTTTCGAGGGCCTTCCGCCCACGCTGTCCCTTCCCAAGGTCGATGACGCGATTGAAGCCGGAAAGGACTACATGGTCACCGAAGTTCTGTTTACCTATGAATTGCCCGATGAAGGTCCGATCAACTGGTCCGCTCTGGTTGAAGCAGAAACCGGCAGCGTGCTCTACCTTCGCTCCCTGGTGGGGTGTTGTTCCTGTGCCTCGGCGACCGGCCTGGTCTATCTCGTGGATCCGATCTCGAAAACGGGAAATACCAGCCATAGTCCTGACGCGAACGAAACGACGCTCAACACCTTTCGGGATGACGTGTCCCTCCGCGGTTTGAAAGCCACGGATCCCGGCGACGACCAGAAGTTGACCGGAGAGTATATCGAGTTGAAGAATGTGGCGCCGCCGGCCGTGAATGCCCCAACTTCCCCGACTCCGGGTGATTTTGACTTCACGGTTGACACCGATGATTTCTCCGCGGTCAATGCATACCACAATTGTGACCGGCTGTTCCGACTGCTTGAGGATCTTGGCTTCGATGTGGCCTCCTACTTTGATGGGACGACCTTTCCCGTGCCGGTCGATCATCGCGGATTCAGCGGCAATATCAATGCGCGGGCTCCGGGCAACGCAACCCGAACCGGGTCCGGGGGCTTTCAATTCGGCTTGGCCGCGTCCGGCACCCATGTCGGCATCGCTGGCGATTGGCGGGTAGTGCTGCATGAATTCGGTCACGCCCTCCTGTGGGATCACGTGCGGTCCCCGAACTTCCGCTTTGCCCACAGTGCCGGAGATTCGCTGGCGGCGATCCTGAACGATCCCGAGAACCAGAACGAGCGCGGACTGACATTTCCCTGGGTCAACATCGGCCGTCGGCACGACCGTACCCCGGCTCAGAGGTGGGCCTGGTACGGCCCTAATTATAATCCGTTCAGTTCCGGCGATTGGTCCGGTTACAAGGCCGAACAGATTCTCTCCTCCACCATGTTTCGGATTTACCGGGCGGCGGGCGGCGATGCCAGCGATCGGGGCGCCCAGGAATTCGCTGCCTACTATCTGGTCTTTCTGATTATCAAGGCCATTGGGCTGCTGACCCCGACAAACAATGCCGAGGATCCCGAAGACTATTGCGACCTGTTGATTCAGGCGGATTCCGGTTCCTTCACCTACAACGGGGCAAACTTTCCCGCCGGTTTCCTGCGGAAGGTCTTGCGCTGGGGGTTCGAGCAACAGGGCGCCTTTCGGGCCCCGGGCAGCACGGGGAATCAGATGACGCCGGGCGAACCGCCCGCGGTGGATCTGTTCATCGATGACGGCCGGAACGGGACTTACGAGTACGAAGACGATCAGACTAGCGCCCCGGACATCTGGGTGCGGCACGATGCCGACGGCGGAACCGATCACCAAGATCCGCAGGTGTCCGAGGAAAACCACATCTATGTCCGGATTCGAAATCGCGGGACAGAGGAGGCGAACCGAAACGTCGTGGTGAAGGTCTATACTTCGTCGACGGGCATAGACGCCACATGGCCCATGGACTGGCAGGCCGTGTCCGACTCCGGCATTTCTGTGGACCAGGTCGGGGCTGGGGAGGAGGCGATTGTCGGGCCGTTCAGTTGGACCCCGGACGATGCCGGCCGGACGATCCTGGCCGAAGTGAGCGGCGGCGGCGATCGAAGCCACGCCATCCGATCCACCACGGCCCATCCCGTGCCAACAAGCCGGCTTGTCCCCTTCGACAACAACCTGGCGATGCGAGCCGTGTAGCGATCGACACCCCACAAGTTATCCAGAAACGAGTTAATAACTTGTTGAACTAATATGAAAGTGAAAGGGAACCAGATGAAACAAGAAAATAAAAATCAAGACGTAGAGTTATCTGTCGTGGCGGAAGAGTACTTTCCTCAACTGATCCTTGATGAAGAAGGCGCATTCATACTTGAAGATAATGAACAAATTACTCTGGATGAGGATAGATCGAACGAACTAATTTCTGAATTGTCCTCGATCCTGCTCTTCGTTTCGATAGACGCAATGATTGGTTTCTATCAACCAACAAATTGGATAGGTGATGGATCGCAAGAATTTGACGCAGAAAGCCAAAGTCTTGATCTAGAATCATTAGCTGGAGAATACGACACGAAGGCCGATCAACTTCATTCCGAAGCCAAGCATTTGTATTTAGATGCAAATAAAGAGTATAGGAAAGACGCTAACAGGAAATATCCGTATATTCGAATTAATTCAGGTGTCCGTAACACAGTACGACAAGCCGAGCTATATATTGCATTTCTACAATCCCGGTACGGCGGTCCCGCGGCACCACGAGCCAACAAACCCGGAAAGTCAAACCACGAATATGGACTTGCAATCGACGTTATTCGGAAATTAGATGAAGCGAGGTTGAAATCGGCCTTGGTATCAAAGGCTTGGAAGAATGACATTGCTGATGAAGGATGGCATTTTGATGCAGCAGGTATTAAATCGTGGAGCGACCTGCAGAAAAAGATAACCAAAATCGGCACCCAATACTCAAATCCCTTTGGAACTGATGTCGCTTCCCAATTTGAATATGAAAAACTGATAAAAGAAAACTATCCGAAGTATCAATCGGAAGCAACAAGGCTGCAGGCAGAACAGCAGCGACTTTTGGAGGAGCAAAAACGTCTTAACTCCGAGCTTGACCGACTAAAAAAACAGGAAGTCTCGATAAATGGTGAAATTGAAGCAGTAAATAGAGAGGTCGCGTCATTAAAGAGGTTAAGGACTAAAATTGAAAAATTTCGTTATACCTATTGCCCGAATGGCAAGACTTTCGAAAACTGCAATCACGTAGAGCAGAAGCGCAGGTATATTAATGAACGAAATGCGATGGTCGACGAATATAACCGGCGTGCGAGAGCATTGGCAAACCGATCTAACAATCTTAAAGGAAGAATAAATCGCCACAAATCAGAATCTCAAAGATTCAATTCTGACGCGGCCAGATTCAAACAGGAAGCAGATCAATTTAAGAAGGATATCGAATCTCTAAATAAATTGGCAAACAGGATCAAGAAATGGATAGATCGTAGACAAAAGATTCTTGATGAAAGACCCAAGAAGATAAAGGAGATAGCCGATGAAGTGGCAAAGGTGCGTGCCGAAAGTTAAGAGGTCCAACAAATGAGTTCAGCGGTAGCTGACTCTGACGTTATCGCTCTGGCAGTTGACAAAGGACTCAATGCTAAGAAATAGGTAATTGTTAGCATTATCTTAGTAGTCCCCCTACGGCTCATATCTCGAAAGTTCCAATGTCAAAGCTCTGTAATTATCGGAATGAAACGATGTTTTTGGAATAAATTTTATGAAGATGAACGATTAGCCTTTATTTGACGATCAATAGCAGATATCTCTTCGGTCATTCGGTCTTGAATGCTCATGGACGTATGAAATATCGTGGCAACCGATAAGTTTATCTTGTTGATGCTCAAAAAAGATATAATGACGCTTCGTGGCGCAATAAGAAAACCGTATGCTAAATTCTCGATTTATTTTGGTGGTCTTTCTACCTCTTGCTACCGATTTTATGGTCTCTTCCAAGCCAGCCAAATATTTTTTGGCAGTTTTTTTGTCCCATTTGCTACAAGAATAATTGTAAATTTCCTTGATTTTAGCGCGTGCTGTGGGCGTTGTCCAAATTTTTATTTTTTCTGTCACTTTCTTTTAACAACTCGCTCAACATCAACTTCGTGCATGATTTCCTGCATGTCCAACGGCAAGATTTCACCCCGGTCTATTTCTTCGGCTGCCAGGTTTAAATTATCATGCATTCCCCGTAAATATTCCATGTCCTGCTTACGATACTGTCTTACGGCTTCCCGTATAAATTCGCTGACTGATCCATAAAATCCCTGCGCCACTTTGTTTTTTACGTAGTTCTCAAGTGCTGGTGTTAATGATACGTTTGTGCTCATGGTTTTTTCTTCTTCTACTATTCTTAATAGTATAAGGGATTTACAATAAAATGTCAAGGTTTGACATTTTGGTAGATTCTGCCATTGAGGTGCCGGTATTTGGGTATTATTGTACACTCCAAAAGAGGAGTGTTGCAACACGCATGGGTGTCATGACGGCTAAAATATATAGTTGAAATTTAAGCCCTCGTCACTTCAGTGTCGGTTTTTTTTGAAACTTCGACAGAAAAACAACTGCTGGAACACTATTACTATTTCATAACATCCCGCTGCCACTAATGTATTTTATCCATGCCCTTTTACGAGCATATCTCCCTCCACAGTCCGACAGACTGCCAGGTCGCTGGATTCTGAAATTTTCTGTGCACAATCTCAGACAACGTAAAGCAGAAAAAAAATGAGAAAATCGTCCTTAGGGCTCACAAATAAATAACTAGGATTTTTCGCATCTTATCTTCACGTCATCTAGGTCCGATCCAAATGACGAAAAACATTGGAATATTGCAATATTCCTGCTGCTTTTCGCCATTCAGATCGCCCAAACCTGACATAAATCTGAGCGCGAAATTATCCAAGTTATTTATTTGTGAGCCCTTAGTTCATAAAATCCTGAACAAGTGGTAAAATTTCATCAATAGCATCTTCAACTACGTAGTGGCCGGCATCATCGAATTCATGAACGGTAGCATTTGGGAATTTTTCCCGAAATAGATGTAAAAAGTGTTCAGTGAAACAAAAGTCTAGCATTCCCCAACAAATTAGCATGGGTTTATTCTGCAATTTATCCAGTTTAGCCTGGATTGATTTGGCGGTTTTCCAGGTTGGGTGTTTTTTTGTAAATGGGATATCTTCGACAAATCGTAAGGTGGCAATACGATTCGCGTAATTGTTATAGGGTTTAAGATATCCTGCTTTGATCTCTGGCGTCATTTTTTCTCTCTTTTTGCAGGCGAGATGTGTTGCGGCCACAGCAAAATAATTCATTCCGCGTACGGCCAAATTTCCCAAAATAGGAATGCGACATAAAAGTATCAAGAAGGGAAATTTCTTTGTCAGTGAGGGAGAGCTGTTAAAAACGACAATCCTTTCAATTTTTTCCGGATTATCGGTTGCATAACCCAGCCCAATCAGACCACCCCAATCATGAAAAAACATACTTAGTTTCTGAATATTTAGGTGTGCGATTAACGTGTTTAAGTTATCGACATGATTTTTGAGTCGATAGGGGTAATCCTGCGGTTTATCAGAATAGCCGCAGCCAATGTGATCAGGCACGATTACACGATATTTTCCCCGAAGTGCAATCGCCAAATTTCGATAATAAAATGACCAGGTTGGGTTACCATGGAGCATGACAATAACGGGTCCATCGCCTTCATCTAAGTAGTGATATTTTAATCCATTAATATCTAAATAATGGGACTTGAACGGGTACAACTCTTCAAATGATTTTATATCACACATATTTGTTTAATTCGATTGAATGTTAATTTTCTCAATTACATAGGAGTTAAGATTATACACTTTTTGATGCTGATTAATATTTGACTTTTGAAAATCTAATGTAATTATTATGTACAATTCAAACTAAAGGCTGAAATTGATTCATGATCAACTTAATTACAATTAATTATTGGGAGGTGGGAGATGCGTGACCTGAAAGTTTCATTTTTTATTTTATTAATTATTGCAGTTATTACTCATGGAGAAGAAGACAAAAAATCAGATTATAAAGGATTTGTGGGGGTAAAAGAAGTTATTGCCGAAATCAATCCGACTGCCGGAAATAACGCTGCAGGCACGGTCCATTTTTATCGAGCAGGAAATAAGGTCAAGGTTGTTGCTAACATATCTGGATTGACGCCTAATGGCAAGCATGGATTCCATATACATCAATATGGCGATTGCAGTTCTGGAGATGGTAAAAGTGCAGGCGGACATTATAACCCCGCAGGACACAACCACGCGGGACCGGATGACAAAATAAGGCATGCTGGAGATTTGGGAAATCTTATGGCAGATGAAAACGGCAATGCAAGTTATGAAAAAATGGTAGGCAATATTACAATCGCGGGGAAAAAAAATCCAGTGCTTGGTCGTGGTATAATTATCCACGCGGGAGCAGATGATTTAAAGAGTCAACCAACTGGAGCTGCAGGCGCTCGTATTGGATGCGGTATCATTGGTATCGTGAAATCTGAATAGTAGCAATTATGGGTGAATAATTTTTAGGCACAATATTCCTGAATTTTGCGTTAATAATTCGTATAATTTGCCATGGCTGCCGTTATTTTGGAGTTCAAACTTCAGTTTGCTTATTTTATTCTTCAAGAAAACGAAAACCA
>JAJFLO010000034.1 GCA_021772675.1 Verrucomicrobiota bacterium
CTAAAAAAATAAAGGAATCATTAGAATTAATGTTGGTGACAGCGGAGCTGTCTACAGAAAACTGAATTTTCACCAAGTTGACCACGTTAGTGTTGAAAAGATAGAATCCGGCCAAAAATGGAATTAAAAATCGAATTTTGGTCAAACTAATAAAGATAAGCTGGTCGTAAAAAAGATTCAGACACCCTTTTCGGCCAACGTCTAGCTATAATCAAACAAGATAAATGGTGTTTTTTAAAAATCTAGGCAGATTTTAAAAAATAAATTTATGTTATAAATCCTGAAAAAACGAGGGCAAGAGTCAATTTGAAAAAAAGCTGTTTCAAGTAATATTTACAAATTAATTAGAGATTAAACTTTCACCGGGAATTGCTGATGCGCTTGTTGGAGTTCGCTGTTTCAGCTGTGGCCTTTCATTTAGCTATGCATCGTGCCGCTACGGATGAACTCAAATAGACTTATTGCCATGTCAGAGCATTTCTCAGAATTCACCCATAATTACTGCTTATATTCTGGACAAATATTTCCCTGTTCTGGTATCAATCTTAATCACTTCATCATTCTCCATATATTCAGGAACCTGTAAGTTAAAACCAGTTTCGACTACAGCATTCTTCGATCGTGCAGTGGCAGATGCACCTTTAATCCCGGGATCACATTCAATAATTCTTAACGAGACAGTCTCGGGTAGCTGAATACCGCGAATGACACCATCAATAATCAAGGCTGTAAGTTCCATATCTTCAATCAAAAACTGGGCTTCTTCTTCTATCGTTTCCTCCGCCAATTCAAATTGACTGTAATCTTCAAGGTCCATCAAACAAAAATTTCCTCCATTCCTATAAAGGAATTGAATTGGTTTTTTCTGATAATCTGCCTCTTTGAATGATTCGTCCCCTTTACAGCTTAGATCAGTTTTATTCCCACTTAATACATTCCTGGCCCGTATTTTATATAGTGTCGCTCCACCCCTGGCGGATGGAGTTTGACATGAAATCTGTCCAATAATATGCGGATCATTATTGATCTCTACTACATGTCCTTTTTTTAATTGATTAGCTAACGGCATATAAAATCCTCTCCTTAATTAAACAATTCAATTTCCCAAGATATATTTCGATATAATCTATTCATTTAAATCGATTGTATGAACTATTAAAAGAATGTTAAAGTACCAATCTACGTATAAATGTATAGAAAAATTATACCGTGTTCCATTTGCTGCGTATTCAATTTACATATATGAAGTTATGTTCAACTGAAACCCTAACCTGGATTATGCATAAAGTTTTGTGATGAGGGTTATTAGATTGCGTGCTATCAATGAGTTATGAATATTATTCGTGTGCAGGACTAGCGAACTATTTCGAATCCGTAGAACTTTATAACTCGTTGAAATCATGTGACATAATGACTCGTAATAGAAAATTTATGAATAATCCAGGCGAAACTTCTTATTAATTCCAAGTGCGATAGACAGACAAAATAGCGGACCTATGATTGATTACGAAAAAGTTGAATCTAAATACCAGCTGTCTAATCGACCCTATGGCATCTTTATCGACAATATAATTGATCTTCTTAATAAATTTCCGATTCGAATCATCGGTCTTTTATTTCTTATTTCAGCACTTGTTATTATCTCACATTATAATCGTCTTTCAAACGCACTAACGGAATCTGCTGCGAAGAAAAATGCAGAGTTATATTCTCAAGCACTATCCGAATTTCGAACTCTATATTCGTCAAAAGTGGTCGCAAAGCTAAAGGACAAGATAGAAATTACTCACGATTACCATAAAAAACCAAATGCAATTCCCCTTCCTGCAACGCTTACAATGGAACTCGGGGAAAAAATTGGACAACATGAATCGGGCGCCCAGGTTCGATTATATAGTGACTATCCATTTCCATGGCGGAAGGATTCCGGCCCACGAGATAAATTTGAAGAAGACGCATTATTCAGACTTCGTGAAGATCCCTTAAAACCTTTTGTCAGTTTTGAAGATTTTGATGACCGGTGGTCGTTTCGTTATGCAACAGCAGATATTATGCACCCAAGTTGTGTCACATGTCACAACAGCCATTCCCAATCTCCTAAAACCGACTGGAAGGCGGGTGATGTAAGAGGTGTCCTCGAAGTCATTCTTCCAATGGATTTGGTAAAAAGTCATACCAGAAAGGGGATTTTTGAGACAATCATTTTAATGATTGCCATTATTTTTATTGGATTAGGCATTTTGGCATTGGTCATCGGTGGGTTAAGAAAATCAACAGCCATTGCGATTCGATTATCAACGGAAACGGAACAAGCAAATATTGAATTAATGCGAGAAATTGATGAACGAAATGAAATCAAAAAACAGCTTGACCGCCGCACACAGGAATTGGAGATAATGAATAAAGAACTTGAACATGAAAATATTGAGCGCAAACGAGCTGAAGTTCAAATTAAAAAGTCCTATCGGGAATCAGAGAAAAACCGCTCTGAATTGGAAAAATTTGATAAGTTTCACGTTGATCGAGAACTAAAAATGGTTGAATTGAAAAAAGAGGTTAACGGCCTGTTGGTGCAATTGGAAATACCCGAAAAATATTTACTCAATTCTGAGGACTCATAAATGGATAATTCGATTCTCAATATTTTATGGCTAATCATCTGTTCGGTTCTGATTTTCTTAATGCAAGCCGGTTTTTTGTGTTTGGAAGCCGGATTAACCCGAACGAAAAATAACATCAATGTTGCCTTAAAAAATCTTACTGATTTTTGTATCTCGGTTATTTTATTTTGGATGTTTGGCTATGCTCTGATATTTGGTCGCAGCAATTTCGGATTTATTGGTGTTACTGATTGGTTTAAGACATTTCCAGAAAACGAGGGATTTACAGCAGCGTTCTTTCTATTCCAGGCAATGTTTTGTGCGACTGCAGCGACGATTTTTTCAGGGGCCGTTGCAGAACGAATGCGCTTTATTGGTTATATCATGTTAACACTAATAATTTCCGGATTAATATACCCTGTTTTTGGTCACTGGGCATGGAATAATAATGAGGGGGGATGGTTAAAACTATATGGGTTCGTCGACTTTGCCGGATCGACAGTCGTTCACAGTGTTGGCGGGTGGTTTGCATTAGCGGCCTTACTTGCTATCGGGCCCCGGACCGGTCGATTTCAATCAGATGGCAAAGTGAAAAAGTTTATTGGCAGCAATCTGCCGTTGGCTGTTCTCGGGGTCATATTGCTTTGGTTAGGATGGTTTGGTTTCAATGGTGGCAGTCTGTTGAAAATAAACTTTAAAGTTGCTCAAATAATAATAAACACCATTTTGGCCGGATCTGCTGGTGCATTGATATTAGTAACATTCAGTGGATTGGTTTACAAACGAGTTGAGGCCCACTCACTCTTAGATGGCTCACTTGCTGGACTCGTCGCCATAACAGCAGGATGTCATGCCATCGAACCGGGATTTGCTATTATTGTGGGAATGGTCGGTGGATTGATAGCAATGTTAACCGCCGAATTACTCGAATATTTACATATCGATGATTCAGTCAATGCCGTCCCGGTACATTTGGGTGCTGGCATTTGGGGAACGATTGCGGTGGCAATTTTTGGTAATCCGGAAATATTAAACACAGGGTTGTCTAGGAGCGATCAACTTGCCGTCCAATTCTTGGGAATTATATGTTGTGCATTATGGAGTTTCATCATCCCATACATTCTCATTAGAGTGATTCATCATTACTTCCCATTAAGAGTTACACTGGAAGAAGAAGAAATTGGCCTGAATATTTCTGAACATGGTGCAAACACTGAAACGGTAGATTTATTAAGAACAATGGACATACAGGCGAAAACTGGTGATTTAAGTCAACGTGTTCCCGTAGAATCATTTTCTGAAATAGGACAGATCGCCGACAGATACAATCGACTAATGGAAACATTGGATACGACGGTTGAACAAACGGAAGCTATTGTACGCGATATTAAAGACGGAGTTATTACCTTCAACATCGATGGTATCATAAAAAGTTATAATAAAGGCGCAGAGTCAATTTTTCAGTTTCAACAATCTGAAATTTTAAATCAATCAATCAATTTCATACTCATTCCAAATGGCCCCAATAGTGAAAGTTTCACTTCGACAATCAGCAAGAATACGGAATTTAAAACAAGTTCTAAATTAGGATTTCATTTCATCGGTCAGCGTAAAGATAAATCCACCTTCCATATCGGATTAACAGTTACCAAAGGAAAAGTCCAAGATGACACAATATTTACAGCACTCATCAGGGATATTACTGAATCCAAAAAGGCTGAAAAAAAGGCAGCGGTATATTTAAGGGAACTTGAAAAAGAGCGTGATACGCTCATGAAAGTTCGGCAAGCGCTTGAGTTAAAAGTAAATGAGCGTGAACAAGCGAGGAGAGCAACCTTTAATATTCTTCAAGATAAAGAAATTATTCGTGTTAAATCCGAGGATATGGAAAAACGCTTTCGCTCACTCAGCATGTCATCACCCATAGGAATATTTGTCACAGATTCGAAGGGAAATTTGTTATATACAAATCCTCGATGGGAATCCATAACCGGACTAACGTATCATGACGATATCAAAACTAGCTGGCTTAAAATCATTCATCCTGAAGATCAATATTCTACACTGCGTGCTTGGGCTAGAGCGATGAAGATCAAAACCGAATTTTCGAAAGAACTACGAATTATCAAGCCAGATGGTGGTATTGCCTGGATTCATGCACGATCCTCCAACTTGGCATCTGAAAGCGGGGGACTTGAACAATTTGTAAATACAGTTGAGGACATCACAACTCGTAAAAAAAATGAAAAACAGATTACTAAATCTCTCAAAGAAAAAAATATATTGTTACAGGAAATTCATCATCGGGTAAAAAATAACATGCAGATAATATCCAGTTTAATTAATCTTCATGGAAGTTCCATTCATGATGGAGGAATGAAAGAAATATTCAAAGAAAGCGAAAATCGGGTAAAATCCATGGCCTTGATTCATGAAAAATTATATGAATCTGACGATTTGTCCAATATTGGCTTTGCTGAATATCTTGTAAAACTGTCCGAGTCACTATTCCGCTCCTATAACATCAATTCTTCTGACGTTAAGTTAATTAGTCAAGTTGATAAAAGCCTGAAATTAACCGTTGACATTGCCGTACCGTGCGGTTTAATCGTAAACGAACTTATTTCCAATTCCTTAAAATATGCCTTCAAAAAGAGTGGCGGAGGTGAAATTGTTATCAAACTTGATAAAGAAGAAAATACTGAACTATATAGGTTAATCGTCAGTGATAACGGGTGTAGTTTTCCTACAAATATCGATTACAAAAACACTGAGACATTGGGAATGCAACTTGTGACAACATTAACCGAACAGATTGGCGCAACAATCGAGTTAGACGCATCATTCGGAACAACATTTGAGATAAAATTTGATATCAATAATTGAATTTTGGACATTTCAGCTTAATCTTGTGAACTCAAAATAATAACTCAATTCAAAATCAAACGTTTTCTTATTTCGGTCTAAAATCATCCTAACAAAGCATAAAAACTAAAACCATTGAGATTTGTAGCGTGTCTAAGAAAACCATTTTAGTCGTCGAAGACGAGGGAATCGTCGCCAAAGATATCCAAAATCGATTAAGAAATCTGGGATATAATGTCCCGGTAACCGTTTCCA
Source organism: Verrucomicrobiota bacterium (assembly GCA_021772675.1). GTDB lineage: Bacteria > Verrucomicrobiota > Lentisphaeria > JABSQK01 > JAJFLO01 > JAJFLO01. The sequence goes on from JAJFLO010000034.1 coordinate 5,721, forward strand.
GTGCCGATGCAGCCATTGAGCAGGTTCAAAAATTAATGCCAGAGTTAGTATTAATGGATATCATGTTAAAAAAGGAAATGAAAGGAATAGAGGCAGCCCAGATTGTCCGTGATCGATTTAACATTCCCGTTGTCTTTCTAACCGCATATTCAGATGAACAAACGCTTAAAAAAGCAAAACTTACCGAACCCTATGGCTACATCATAAAACCGTTTGATGAACGAGATTTACAATCTGCTATTGAAATGGCGCTATACAAACATGGTGTAGAAAAGGAGTTGATTGAAAGAGAAGAACAGCACAGACTCGTTCTGGAAAGTGCCAGTGATGTTATTATAACAATTGATGAGACAAATAAAATAATTTTTGCCAATCGCGAAATTGAACGAATTTTTGGATACAAACCGTCTGAGATTTTGGGGCAGCAATTGACTAGACTTATTCCTGAAAATTTACGGGGAGATCACATAAATGCATTTAGACGATATGTGAAGTCAAAACAGAAATCAATCTCATGGAATAATAAAGAATTTGTTGGATTACACGAAAATGGCAAACAGTTCCCCATAGAAATGTCGTTTGGGGAGATTATAAAAAATGGACGGTCTTATTTTACGGGATTTATACGAGACATATCAGATCGCAAACTGGCTGAAAGTATAATTAATGAAGAAAAAGAACGTCTCAGAGTTACATTGCAATCCATTGGCGATGGCGTCATTACCACCGATACTGATGGAAAAGTCCAAATTCTAAATACTATTGCGGAGATTTTGACTGGTTGGACGCAAGAAGAAGCCTATGGAAAACCAGTTGAGGAAGTATTTCATATTTATAATGAAAAAACAAAAGTAATTTGCGAAAATCCAATCAAAAAAGTTTTAAAAACCGGAAAAATTGTCGGATTGGCAAACCATACCGCCTTATTGTCCAAAGATAAAATTGAGCGCATAATTGCTGATAGTGGCGCACCTATATTCGATAAAAACAGAGCGATACTGGGAGTGGTTCTGGTCTTTCGCGACATCACCGAAAAATCCAGAATGGATGGGGAATTAGCAAAATCAAAAAAAATTGAATCTATTGGTATTCTTGCTGGAGGAATTGCACATGATTTCAATAACATTTTGACGTGTATTATGGGGAACATTTCCATTGCTAGATTACACAGCAACGAGAACGATAGAATTTATCAGCGTTTGGTTGAGGCAGAAAAAGCAACGATAAGAGCTCGGGATTTAACCCAGCAACTATTAACGTTTGCAAAAGGTGGAGCGCCAATAAAGGTGGCAACCAATATCAAAGGGTTAATTATTGAAACCTCACAGTTTATGCTCAGTGGATCAAATTGCAAATGTATTTTTAACGTTCCTGATGATCTAAACGTGGTAGAAATAGACGAAGGACAAATAAGCCAGGTAATAAATAACATTATCTTAAATGCAGATCAATCAATGCCTACGGGCGGAGTTATTGAAATCTCCGCACAGAATAAAACTATAAAATCCGATGACGAAGTCCCAAATCTTAAAAAAGGCGATTTCATCAAAATTTCAATAAAAGACCATGGCATCGGCATATCGAGTAATCATTTAGCCAGGATTTTTGACCCGTATTTTTCGTCAAAACAAAAAGGGAGCGGGCTGGGTCTTACCGTTTGTTATTCAATTGTACATAATCACGATGGTCATATTGAATACTCCTCGAAGTTGGATATTGGAACAGTAGCGACGATCTACCTACCTGCAAGTGATCAGGTTGTGGAAGATACAGGTCAAGAACCTGATAAATTGATTAAAGGCAGCGGAAAAATTCTGGTAATGGACGACGACGATGTGATTTGTAAAATGATATCAGAAATATTGTATGAATTGGGTTATCGCTATCATACAGTAATGGATGGAAATGATGCAGTTGAGAAATACAAGGATGCATTAGATTCGAACGACAAATTTGATTTGGTCATTCTTGATTTGACAATTCCCGGGGGATTAGGTGGCGAAGAAACCCTAAAACGTTTAATTCAACTTGACCCTGAGGTGTTAGCTATTGTATCGAGCGGTTACTCCAATAAGCCAATTATGTCAGATTATGTAAAATATGGTTTCAAAGATGTTATTGCAAAACCCTATAATATTTCGGCTTTAGCACAGGTATTAGATCGCGTTTTGAAGCAACGCATTAAAAATAAATAATCGCTGCTTAAATAAAATAATCATTTTTGTATTCAAATTTGCTGTAAGTTGCCGGTGCGATTGAATAAAACAACAGGAATAATTTGGCTGTTTTGAGGGTTTTTTGGATTGAGCCTCGGTAAAATGTGGATGCTAAAATGTTTAACTTATTTTTGCCCGGTTACTTACCTGAAAATACCTGATGACAAACGACCTTAACTCTTCCCTAATCAAGTAAGGCAGGAACATCTCGTCCCGCTTTACTGGATTCCAGTGCTCCGCACATTTTTAAAGTTGAAAATTGCAATTAGGATCCCCCCTTAATTCAAATAATTTGTCGATGGGTTATAGAGATTAGAGTAAACTATCAATAGAGATGGTAGCTTTAATCACTAATTTTCATTCAGAAAGTAGAGGTAGCTATATTTGTTCAGCCCTAAATCTCTTCTTTAAATCTGATATTTCTTGCCGATATGCAACATTGCTTTCATAGGCTTTATATAACTATCCTAATTTCAATACATTATCAATTTATTGATTTCCTATTTGTGACTATTTGAGAATCTGGTCACATTACATATTCATTAAAATGCTTAACATGCTTTAAATAGCTATGTTATGAATAAGGTTGTCCTCCGAAAATTTCATTTTCCTGAAATTGTTCCTTTTTATTACTTCCAGAATCACTTCAGAAAAATATATACCACAATAAGCAGATCTATAAAATATAAAAAAATTGTTAAAAA
>JAJFLO010000331.1 GCA_021772675.1 Verrucomicrobiota bacterium
CCAAGCGGCAGTATTTGAAAACGAAGTGAACATCAAAGGAGAATCGATTTGCAGAAAATCTGTATCGTTTCAGAAACGGTATAAAGACAAAAATGGAAACTGGCAAGGAACATCAATACTTGATGTAAATGATATCCCAAAAGCAATTCTTAGTTTGAGTAAAGCTTACAACTATCTGACATCCAGAGAATCGTTTTCTCAAGAGCATCAAGAACTTGTCGTACGAGGTGAATTAAAATGAGTGAGAAATATACTTTGGCAGAACTTAGAAATGTTAGTCTTTCTTTTGATCGTGCGGAAATACGAGATTTAATCGCCAAAAATAGTCAGGGGGTTTATGATGTGCTAACGCATATGCAAGTATGGAATATTGATAAAAATACACAGGCTTGTATTGCTACGAAAAATTATAGTGTAATTCAGCATGAGCATGCTGCCAACTGTGTAATTGATGCCATAACGGCGTTAAATATCACATCGAGGGCACAAGTGAAAATGGATAAACACCGAGTTCAAATAGACTTCGATTTTCCAGACGCGGTCATAAAACTAAATGATGTAGGTGAACAATTTTCTTCTGGTCTGCGCATTGTAAGTGATTATAGCCAGGTCATGGGGCTTGTCATTTATGCAAGGGTAACGAGATTGGCCTGTTCAAATGGAATGCTTGTCACTGATTTAGTTAAAAAACGTAGAATCAAGTATGGCGAAGAAATGACTATAGCTTTGGAAGGTATCATAGACAAAATAATTAAAGAGATCATAACAAATGATTCGTTGTTGTCTGATATGGTCAGTCATTGTATAAAAGACAGTATTGAATGGCAATCTTTACAACTTCTTGTAAAAGCATTATTTCGAAAACCAAGACATGTTAGAAAAATAATAGCCCGACTGGATCGAAATAAAAAATGTCATTCACGTTGGGATTTGTACAATGCAGTTACACATTATTGCACAAATGACGAGCGAATCAAACCGACTATTGACCACTGGCTTCAGGAAAAAGCAAATCTTGTTCTGAAAACTCCATTTTCTGAGTTGACTGAACAGTTGGTAAAAACTGAAAAGCCTGATACGCAAGACTTTCTGCTCGACAGATAATTGTCAGGTGAGCCAATTTTTTATAAGCGATAAGCTGTAGCTTTCGTAATTTTTTTCTTTTTTGATTTCTGTACACGTTACACTTTTTTGGGCTAATAAATCATGACACCGAATCCCTCAATATTTTCGCTAATCGGTACAACAGCTTCCTCATCTCTACATCAGATAAATTTTAATTTTCCCCCTGATATAAACTTCACCGTTTCACCCCTAAACCCATAAATGGCGTTCGCGTCTTGCGAGCGCCTATTTAAGGGTTTCCCCATCCTGGGTCGGGCACGTGTTTACTACCCTACCTTCATCGTCTTCCCAGTTACATAATCAATCCTCCTACATCACCGTTAGTGAATCTGCTAATTCTACGAAACAGATTCTCTGCGGTGAAGACGGGAATCGAAAGGTGTCTAAAATGAATAAAAACAAATTGCATTACATAGTTGAGTACATCAAAACTTTGAGCGAGTTTCCATTTGACATGGCCGATGTCGAAGAGGACATAGATAGCGTCTTAACTTTCTTCGATTTTCAAACTACAGCACTTGATCAAGATGAAAAAAATATCTTGGCAACCGAGCTTTTGGAATTGGCAAAGGCTTTCGAAATGGCTGAAGTGAGCAGGCAGATTTCCATAAATGAGAATTATGAATTGAACTGGCTTGGACAGATGATTTATCCCGAGTTTTTTACTAAACGTAAGATGCCGAAATCAGTTTCATTAAGAGACTGGCTCAAGCAGCTTGGGCTTCCCAGCAGGGGACGGTCATTAGACTTGTTGTAGCGGTAGGTATAGAAAGGAATGATAAAATGTCCTTTCTGTGGCTCTCCACTCTGTGAGAGAACCACATCAGTCGGTTCCTTGGAGGTAAAAAATGGCAAATAAAATAATTGTTGGAAATATTGGATGGGCAGAAAATATTCCTAAATGGCTAATGGAAGAAATAAAATCAGAGAGAATCGTTAATGGACTAATCTCTATAGGCACAGAGAAAGAAAATCCGGTAGGTGATGCCGAAATTGTAGCATATCTATTCACAGCAAATCTTGGGAGACCGTTGGACCGATCTCTTGGGGAAATTTATGTCTATTTGACTTCAAAACTGATGAAGAAAAAAAAGATAGATTTGCCTGATGAATTCAAGAAAAAACTTTCTACAGGCTTGTCTAAAAACGAGGAAGAAGAACTCCAAAGACTAAGGACCAAACTTTGCAGAGCAAGAGGCAAAATTGAACACCCGTTATTTGATGTTCTTAAAGCGTTAAAGAAGACTGCTAAAAAATGTTGATCTCTGATATACAAAAAATGTCAATGTCACAAATGAATGTCTGGTCTTTTGAACAAATCAGTTGGTCGCTTCACCCCTAAGCGCATAAAAGGCGTTCGCTGCTCACGAGCGCCGATTTAAGGATGTTCCCTTGCGGAGTCCTTCTTTTTTTAATGCTAAAATCTTGTTTATCCCACTCTGGTAATAAGACATTTATACATGTCCAAATGTCTTTGTGTCATGAAGTTGGTGATTGACCCGGCATACTGGGAGCGTTTGTTGTATTTCCTTGCAGAGAATAACGCAGTACAAAAAACTGCCAAGCGACTACATAATCGTTTAGGGAACATTGGCGTAAGGTATTTCGCGGAATTCTTTTGCGAGCGATACAATCAAGGATGTTACCGATCTCTTGATCGAATCTTACAATTATCGCCGGACCGAATTCCGCCTAATGAACGCATGGAATTTTTAGCGTATTGTTTATGGACACATGTTGTTCGACGCCTTTCTGACAATTGCCATTATGACAAAGAGTGGTATAGAAGTTTGGCAGTATTTGTAGAGCGTCGCAATAAGATTTCCTCTCGGAAATCAACGCTATAAGGGGGCATTCTTTCCCTGTCCGCTATTGCTCCGTTCGCTTCGCTCATTGGGCTAACGACGATAAATCTTCCCAAGTCCGATAGAGCATTTTCTACAAAGTGAAACGTATTCCTTCTTTTTCCCGCTTATCTGGTAATTAACCAATCAACCAGGGATGCTTTATGTCTATTGAAAAAGCGATGATTCTGCGAGCTCAATCACTTGCTCTAACCTCACGCATTAGTTCCATTTTGGAAGCTGAGGTTATCAAGGGCTGCGATGGTGCGCTGCACAATCGGCCTGTTGAATTGGAACCAGCCTATCAACCCCTCTCTGAACTGGCACATTTAGATGGAAAACCGTGTCACTGGGTAGAGGAAGAACCACTTGAGACGTTCACACTTCGTCGGCTAAGGATATGGATTTCAGGCGATGAAAAGTTCGACTGGTGCAGATGCGAGTTGTTTATTAAACAGTGCACGGCATTGCATCATCGCGTGGGTTTTGAAATTGTTGGCAA
>JAJFLO010000332.1 GCA_021772675.1 Verrucomicrobiota bacterium
ATCGGACAGTATTGCAATATCCGGAACTGGCGCTGTAACATCATCGACAATGACAGTTTGAACCTGGGAACTTGTATTGCCATTGCCATCATCGTAGGTCCATGTCACCGAAAAAGTCCCCTGTGTCGTATAGATTAGTGGGTCTGTAGTTGTGCCGGCAATAACTCCAGTGCAATTATCGGTCGCCGTAGGAATAGATAGTGTTAGACCACATTCACCGGTAGCATCAGTGAGAGTTGCAACATCCGGCACAGGCGCTGTGACATCATCAACAATCACGGTTTGCAATTGAGTACTGACATTGCCATTACCGTCGTCATAGGACCACGTTACAGTAAATATTCCCTGTGCAACGTAGGTTAATGCATCAGTCGTTGTTCCTGTAATTGCTCCCTCGCAATTATCCGTAGCCGTTGGAGCAGTAAGCGTCACACCGCATTCACCGGTAGCATCTACTAAAGTTGCCACATCAGGTACAGGTGCTGTGATGTCATCAACGATGACAGTTTGAATTTGAGAACTTGTATTTCCATTGCCGTCGTCGTAGGTCCATGTCACTGAAAATGTTCCTTGAGTCGCATAAAACAATGGATCGGTAGTTGTCGCTGTGATTGCTCCTTCGCAGTTATCCGTAGCGATGGGTGCGGTTACTGTCACGCTGCATTCGCCCGTAGCATCAGACAGTGTTGTCACGTCTGGCACGGGTGCTGTGATGTCATCGACGACGACAGTTTGAATCTGTGAGCTTGTGTTGCCATTGCCGTCGTCGTAGGTCCATGTCACTGAGAAAGTGCCCTGAGTCGTATAAGACAATGGATCGGTAGTTGTCGCTGTGATTGCCCCCTCGCAGTTATCCGTAGCTACAGGTGCTGTTACTGTCACACTGCATTCGCCTGTAGCATCAGACAGTGTTGTCACGTCTGGCACGGGTGCTGTGATGTCATCGACGACGACGGTTTGAATCTGAGAACTTGTGTTGCCATTGCCATCATCGTAGGTCCATGTCACCGAGAAAGTGCCCTGAGTTGTATAAGACAATGGATCGGTAGTTGTCGCTGTGATTGCCCCTTCGCAGTTGTCCGTAGCTACAGGTGCGGTTACTGTGACACTGCATTCACCCGTGGCATCGGACAGTGATGCCACATCCGGTACTGGTGCTGTGACGTCATCAACAATCACAGTTTGAATCTGAGAACTTGTATTGCCATTGTCGTCATCATAGGTCCACGTCACCGAAAAAGTACCTTGAGAAGAATAGGTTACAGGATCCGTTGTTGTTGCCGTAATAGAACCTTCACAATTATCCGCTGCTGTCGGAGCAGATACTGTGACACTGCATTCACCCGTGGCATCTGACAGTATTGCAATATCTGGGACTGGTGCTGTGACATCATCAACGATGACAGTTTGAATTTGAGAACTTGTATTGCCGTTGCCGTCGTCATAGGTCCATGTCACCGAAAAAGTCCCCTGCGTCGTATAGATTAGTGGGTCTGTAGTTGTGCCGGCAATAACTCCAGTGCAATTATCGGTTGCCGTAGGAATTGACAGTGTTACGCCACATTCACCGGTAGCATCAGTGAGAGTTGCAACATCCGGCACAGGCGCTGTGACATCATCAACAATCACGGTTTGCAATTGAGTACTGACATTGCCATTACCGTCGTCATAGGACCAGGTTACGGTAAATATTCCCTGTGCAACGTAGGTTAGTGCATCGGTCGTTGTTCCTGTAATTGCTCCCTCACAATTATCCGTAGCAGTTGGAGCGGTAATCGTCACGCCGCATTCACCGGTAGCATTTGGTAAAGTCACAACATCAGGTACAGGTGCTGTGACGTCATCAACGATGACAGTTTGAATCTGAGAACTTGTATTTCCATTGCCATCATCGTAGGTCCATGTCACCGAGAAAGTGCCCTGGGTTGTATACGACAATGGATCGGTAGTTGTCGCAGTAATTGCACCTTCGCAGTTATCGGTAGCGACGGGTGCGGTTACTGTCACACTGCATTCGCCTGTCGCATCAGCCAGAGTTGCCACGTCTGGCACCGGTGCAGTGATGTCATCGACGATGACGGTTTGATTCTGTGAGCTTGTGTTGCCATTGCCATCATCGTAGGTCCATGTCACCGAGAAAGTTCCTTGGGTCGTGTACGACAATGGATCGGTAGTTGTCGCTGTGATTGCACCTTCGCAGTTATCTGTAGCGACAGGTGCGGTTACTGTCACACTGCATTCGCCCGTAGCTTCAGACAGTGATGCAACATCCGGAACTGGTGCTGTGACGTCATCGACGATGACAGTTTGAATTTGAGAACTTGTATTGCCATTGCCATCATCATAGGTCCATGTCACTGAGAAAGTACCTTGGGTCGTATACGACAATGGATCGGTAGTTGTCGCTGTGATTGCCCCTTCGCAGTTATCCGTAGCGACGGGTGCTGTTACTGTGACACTGCATTCGCCTGTAGCATCAGACAGTAATGCAATATCTGGTACTGGTGCTGTGGCGTCATTAACAATCACAGTTTGAATCTGAGAACTTGTATTTCCATTGCCGTCATTATAGGTCCATGTCACTGAAAACGTGCCTTGGAAAGAATAACTTAGGGGATCGGTTGTCGTTGCTGTAATGGCCCCTTCACAATTATCCGTTGCAGTTGGAGCAGATACTGTGACACTGCATTCACCCGTGGCATCAGACAGTGATGCAACATCGGGCACCGGTGCTGTGACGTCATCAACGATCACAGTTTGCGGTTGAGTACTAATATTGCCGCTGCCGTCATCATAGGTCCATGTCACTGAAAAAGTGCCCTGGGAAGAATAGGTTACTGGATCAGTTGTAGTTGCAGTGATTGCTCCGCTACAGTTGTCTGTTGCTGTCGGAGGAATTATCGTGACGCCGCATTCACCTGTCGCATCCGGTAAATTAGTGATGTCGGCTAGGGGGGCTTCTGTATCGTTCACAGTGATATCAAAACTGCAGAGATCTGAATTGCCACTTTGATCAACGACGGAAAATGTATTTACTGTGGTTCCAACAGGAAAGGTGGCCCCGCTGGCAAATCCCGCGACTTGCGTAATTGGGTCAGTACTACAGTTGTCTGTTGCAGTTGGCGAGCTATAAACAACGGCTGCACTACAGCTGCCCGAATCATTACCAACGGTTATGTTTGCGGGACAGGTTAATTCCGGAAGAATGCTATCTTCCACAGTTATGGTTGCGTCACATGTACCGATATTGCCAACGGAGTTTGTTACCGTCAATGTAACGGTGTTAGCACCAATATTGACACATGTAAAATTGGTTGTATCAAGGCTCAAACCTGTGACGCCACACGATGAATCATTAACATTTGGGGCCGTTATTGAAGCCGTACCTGCCGCGTCAAGCTGTACGGTAAGATCCTGGCATATTGCAACGGGAACCGCTGCTGAGGCGGGGGTAAATGCAATTCCACCCTCAAAATCAACATCAGTTGCGGCTCCGTAGGCTAACATTTCGATATCGCTTTCTTTCACAAAATCAGATGCGCTCGAAAGATCAATCGTACTTGCAGCAAGACTTAGGACATTCCATTTTATAATACTTTCACTATCACCGGCATCATCTTCGTTACCGAGATAAAAATTTCCGGCGCTGTCAAACGCAAACCCGCCAAATAATTGAAAATCCCGACCTGCAAGCGGTGTTCCAACTAAGTCAGATTCTTCAAGGAAAACAGAAACTGTGCCTGAAAGTGTTACTCGAAACAGCTTTTCAGCACTATTGTCTGCAACAATGATATCACCATTCGGCGCTCGCGTCATGAATAGATCCAGTGAAAGCGCACCGACAATATCAAGATCGCTATCACTCACCAAAATCGAGGGAATACCATTGGTATCAATTCTTATGATCTCATTGTTTTTGAGACCCGCACCAACATCTTCCTGGTTGGTAATTATTAATTCTCCACCCGGCAAGGCAACAATGCCTCTTTCTACATCTGTTTCGCCCAGATTGGAAACGCCTAAAATAGATTCGGAACAGGTGTGCACGGAGATAACACTTGTTGTCAGGTCAATTTTTAAAATGTCATCGGGATTCGAATTTGTTGCCCCGGGATCTTCGCCATCATCAGAAATATATAGACATTTATCGTCGCCGACAACAATGCCATCCGGGTCCGCTTTTATGTCAGGGTTGGAGGGATCTCGTCCCGGGATCAATTTTGCGGCTGTCAAGTCTGCATTCTTTGCGAGAATGGTAAGAACACCGCTCGAGGAGAGCTTTAATATGTAATCTGTTTCATCTTCAACAAAATAAATATTACCATCAAGATCAACGGCAATTCCCTTCTGCTCCAAGTCAATATCGGTAAGGGGAGAAGAGGTAAATTCCGGCTCCGCATTTAGAACTGCCAAAATATCATCCTGATCAAGGACGACGGTGATGCAGCCATCAGGAGTGATCCGCAGCAAGGCTTCCCCGCCATCATCCAAGACGAGTAAATCGCCTGTGGCAGCTAATGGAATTATCAGTGTATCATCACCAAAATGATTGGAAGTATCGCTGTCAGTTACGCTTGGAGTACCTGTAATAACCGAACCCACGTTAGTGTATTGGCCTGAAGTCACGGTCCCAGAGGCAGTATAAACCCATTTTTCATCTAGCCCTAAAATCGAGTCACCATCAGTATCACCCCCCGAAAACGTTGGAGCACCAATGATATCGTCTGTAACAACAATAGAACTCAATGCGGTATTGCCCGAGTTGGTAACTACATAAGTAAAAGTAACGGTATCACCGACCGGAATTACGGGACCTGTTGTCTCATCTGCATTCAGGGAATTAGTAAGCGTTTCAATATTAATTGACGCGTCAGGTGCAAATGCAATTCCGCATGTAAAATCAACATCAGTAACGCCGCTATATTCTGAGATAGCTAGTACATTCGCCTCTGTGATGAAATCAGAAGCGGTGGATGGGGAAATAGTGCTTGCATCAAAATCCAGTACATCAAACTTGATGACACTATCAGTCGAGCCACTACTGTTATTAGCAACATAAAAATTACCATCACTGTCAAATGCAATTCCACCCTCAAGATTTAAATCATGACCAGTTGTTATATCAGCTTGTGCCAGAAAAACTGACACGACATTAGCACAGTCTGTTGCAACTCGAAAAATCTTATCCGCATCGAAATCAGCAACTAAAACATCTCCATTTGGCGCCCGAGTCATGTGCATTTTGAAGTCGACTGCAGCCAAACCGGCACCATCCAGTACACTGTCAGTTACCCAAAGAGCCGGTATTCCACTACTGTTGATCTTTATAATTTCGTTATCTCCACCACCGCTTATGCGGCTAGCAACCATCAGTTCTCCATTGGGAAGTGCGATAATTCCTCTTTCCAGGTCCGTTGCTCCGATGCCGGAAATCCCGGAAATCGCTGCTTCAGTGGTGTGTAACGTAACACTTCCTGTTACTAAATCGACTTTGAATATATCATCCGAAGAACCGGCATCGTCAGTAACATACAAAAAGCCGTCGTCGCCAACAGTTATTCCTTCAGGATCTGCAGCATCCCCACTGCCTGCCGTCACAAAATCGCTATTCGTTACAAAAACAGACAAAATAGCAAACCGATCCAGTTTTAGAATCGATTTTGATATGGCTTCAGTAAAATACATATTTCCAGCAGCATCAAACGCATTACCTTTCTGATCCAGTTCAGCACTCGCTTCTGATGTTATAGCTGTCATATCACCTTCATCAATTTCTACGCTTATACTACCAGCTCCACCTCCAGGTGTGACACGTAAGATGTTTTGCTCTTGATCATCCATCACCAACATATCTTCTGTATTACCAAACGGAATCGGATGTGATATCAATGGCCCGGGAACAAATGCAATACCGCATGTGAAATCAACATCCGTAACACTGCTATATTCTGAGATAGCAAGTACATTCGCCTCTGTGATGAAATCAGAAGCACTGGATGGAACAATGGTACTTGCATCAAAATCCATTACATCAAACTTGATGACACTATCCGTGGTGCCGCTACTGTTACTGGCAACATAAAAATTACCAGAACTGTCGAATGCAATACCACCCTCAAGGTTTAGGTCATGACCGGTTGTAATATCCGCCTGTTCTACGAAAACTGACACGGTATCAGTAGAGTCTGTAGCAACCCGAAAGATCTTATCAGCGTCAAAGTCAGCAACCAAAACGTCTCCATTTGGTGCACGGGTCATGTGCATTTTTAAGTCGACCGCACCCGCACTGTCAAGCACAGTGTCAGTCACCCAAAGTGCGGGTATACCCGCGCTGCTGATCTTTATAATTTCGTTATCTCCACCGCCGCTTTTTCGATTTGAGACCAACAATTCCCCTCCGGGAAGCGCTATTATTCCTCTTTCCAAGTCCGTTGCTCCGATCCCGGAAATCGCGGTCATCGTTGCTTCAGTAGTGTGTAACGTAACACTTCCTGTTACTAAATCGACTTTGAATATATCATCAGAAGAACCGGTATCGTCAGTAACATACAAGAAGCCGTCGTCGCCAACAGTTATTCCTTCAGGATCTGCAGCATCCCCACTGCCTGCCGTCACAAAATCACTATTCGTTACAAAAACAGACAAACTACCACTCGTATCCAGTTTTAGAACCGATTTTGATATGGCTTCAGTAAAATACATATTTCCGGCGGCATCAAACGCGTTGCCTTTCTGATCCAGCTCAGCACTCGCTTCTGATGTTATAGCTGTTATATCACCTTCATCAATTTCCACGCTTATACTACCAGCTCCGCCTCCGGGTGTGACTCGTAAGATGTTTTGCTCTTGATCATCCATCACCAATAAATCAAGTGTATTACCAAACGGAATACTTTGCGATGTGAGTCCGTCAAACGCGGCACAAAAGAAAATGATCCCCCCTAAAAACAATTTGTGTAGATATGACGTGATCGGTGTATTCATTAATTGATTCCTCCTGTGTTGATAAGTTTTAAATTAATTGAATCGAGCCCTGTGGCTAACATGACAAATTTTTCGCCATGTTGAACATTTGTAAAAACCTTTCGTTAAAATCGCCGGTATGTGCAGTTAGATAATCACCTTTAGCACAATTGGAGTGCTTAAAGAGTCATGTGCAGCACTAACAAAAAGTTAAGACTAACAAATTTGGTGAGTGCCAAAAACTCCCTGAATTTGGAAGTTATTTCACCCCGAATAATATAAAAAATTGCCACAGTGTGGCGTGATACTGAAAACATTGAATGATTATTATGGAATTATCTTATCCAAACGATCGTGTCTCTGTTTTTGCATCCATCGAAGATTTTGGGAGAAAAATTATCTTCTGAAAGTTTACACGGCTATCCCGATGCATAGACGGTTTAATTGGATGAAAAAGTAATGAAAGATATTTTGAAATGGCATTTGTGCCGTGGGTAGGATTAAGTGTAGCCAATAAACTCTGAAAGCCGAAATCTTCGCCAATCTTTGTGAGAGATTCTCGAATAAGTCTGCTTCCCCCTGGAGAATGGAGGCCTGATATGAAACAATTTATATAATAAACGTCACTCATATCAGTAATAATATAAAAAAGAACACTTCCTAATCAATAGTATTTTAAAAATTTTTCCAAGAAAAATTATTTTTTTATATTATCAACCTCGCTTGCATTATGCATAAACTTTCTATTACAAGTCATCATATCACATAATATCAACGAGTTGTGAAGTTATTCGGGTTGGAAATAGTTTCCACCCACCACGGCGTGTTATAAACCACGGCGGATTTTCAACACTATTTCTGCACGCGAATGAAATTTATAACTCACTGATCTCACGCAATCTGATGACTCTCTCTACAAAAGTTTATGAATAATGCAGGCTAGATGAGGGCATCTTTATTACCTGAAATGACTTATCATGAGCGCTTTTTGAGAATTCTCGTTATCTCACTATTATTCGAAAATTTTTAAATGATCGAATTGATTGCAAGACTGGAAAATCCTGCTCGCAAGCGGGGTGCTCTGTACTACTATCCACAAGAATCTTGTTTTTTTAGCAAGGATTGCGTTCTGACTATCAGTGTTACGGTTAATTACTAAATTAAAAAGCTGCCCACGAATCACATAGCGCAGCCGTTGGCCGCAACCAAATTCTGGAAAGAATATCGAATGTCGAACAAGAAATGTCGAATGATAAAGTTTTCTAACTGCGTTGAGCCGTTGTTGTAGGGGGGCGCAAAAAGCGCCTCTCATTATTCTTCAATATTCATAATTCCTTGTTCGATATTCGATATTCTATCTTCTTTATGAATAACATCTTATGAATGACGAATCATGAAAACTTGTTAAAAAAACAAGATTCTTATGGATAGTAGTACGAATCTTCACGAATTTGTATCCACGGTTACGCGGAGCGAAGCCGTGGATACGGTTCTTGTCTTCGGGCTATTGGTGAAGATTCGCGTAATTCGTCGGCCAAAATCTCTGTTCTTTTCGCTGCGGCTCAGCCTCAGTCTTTTTGTTTCGGCCCGGTAATTTAATTACGGAGGTTAAATGTCACCTGGATGTCGAGGTTGCGTTAAATTTTTCAGGTAATCATCCTCTATTTTAAACTGTAAGAAATAATAGGGAACAAAGTAATGAAATACATTAAATTTTAATAGAATATCAACGAATACTGTCATTAACCTGATATAAAATGAATTTCGTCTTAACAGGTGCCTAAAGCAATAACGAATTAATTCGGGATCTTCAAGGGGAATGACTATTTCTGTGTTATTTTCATCAGGTAATGGAATAAATATTTTAGGTCTACTAAACCCACTTTTGGTCATGGTTTTAATAACAGTGGAAAAGCCAGGTTTGCTATAATTTTCTACGGTTGATGTTGCGACAGATTTTACAAATCGATTCATTGAGGTTTCACTGATTGCTGACTTTATAATGAATCGAAGCTGTGGTAGTCCGAATATTTTTTCTAGGGGATTTGTTAACCCAATAAAAACAGTACCAGAGGGTTTGATAATCCGTTTTAGTTCTGAAGCGATGGACTTCAAGTCACCAGATTTGTATTTGAAACCCGGGAATGCGTCACTTTCAATTGCAATTGCTGAAATCGAGTTATTTTCCAGAGGAAGATTTTTAATTGTCTCACAAACCGCAATTTTAACATTCCTAATTTTTTGATGGAGTAAATTCTGTTCCAATATAAATGCATTGGTAGAGGTTGGAACAATTGATACAACGTTCTCAGCTTGTCTTGCTAATGCGATTGTATCTTCTCCATATCCCCCTCCGAGTTCTAAAATTTGAGCTTGACCAGAGATATTGATAAAAAATTTCCAGTCAGTTAATTTATAGTTTTTCGAACATCGGTTCGATTTGCCGAAATCAGAAACTGCACCAGCGATCGTGGTTGTTTTTATCTGATGCCAAAAATCTCGTATTTTCCCTGACTCTCCCGTTATTCCAGTTGTCTGTGATAGTTTATTATTAATGAAAACAGGAATATTTCCCTTTAACCCATAGAATTCCCGGCAGCGGGGACAAAAAAGTTTTTCGCCAAGCTTATAGACCGTGTGATGCTTCTGGAGGCAAACCCATTTAAGCATTGTTACAACTCTCAGATTGGTTTAGCTTTATTGCGCCATAAGAGGTCACAACTAAAAATGATACGAATCGTTGTATAAATACCATGATCGCTGCACCCTTGATACCGTAGGTTGGTATAAGTATAATTCCCCCGACAATCATGATAATGACAAACATCATTTCCACATTGGCTTCAACTTTCGGAAGGTGCAGAGCATAACAAACTGCTTTCATTGGTATTGAAATAATTGAAAATAAACCTGCCGCATACAAAATACGAAATACGTCTAATGCAGGCAAATAATCAAGATAGGATGGTTTAATCATCCCCAGTAATAGGATAACATATTTTATAAAAAAAAACGGTAAAATTAAGGGTAAAATTAATAAACTCAACCCCTTGTATGCCTTTTTTACGAATCGTTTTAACTCAGTAACATTCGCTTTACTGCTTGCTTTAGGCAGGAGTACTGTGGTCAACGATTGGGAGATGATCGTTATCTCACCAGCCAGATCGTTGCCAAAACTATATAAACCCGCATTCAATTCACCAGTTGCGATTGATCCCGATAGCGTCGGATTTTTTAATAATATCGGATTCGCATGACCTCTAATGGTTGCGGATAGATTTGATACATAGATCCAACGGCTAAAACGGACTATTTTTTTTACCAGTATATTATCGATTATTGGAGACTTCGCAAAATCACGTATAATAATTGGCCACCAAATTAATGTTGTTAGCGTCGGTGCAAACAAATAAATAACAATAATTGTTGTTAAATTAAATCGGTTTGTTGCCACTAAGACCAGCATTACAGATAGCATAATGACTGGTGCAGTTGCCAGAAAAATTCCAACTTTGCTAAAATGCTGATGAGCTGACAGATGACTGCGACAGTATTTCCAGAGTGTTTGACCCAATAATGCAAAAAATACAAGCTTGACATAAAATTCTAATTTTGGGTCTCCAAGTAAATCCAGCGCAATCTTGTCTGTAAAGAACAACCCCATTGCCCCAAAAAGAAAAACGGCTACGGTTTTTATAAATATCGTGGTTTTTAACAGTTTAGATTTTTCATACTGGTTATTATTCTCTATTTCAGATGGAGCAAATGTCGTAATGGCGTAATCCAAACCGAAACCAACAACACTGGCTGAAATTTTAAAAAACGAATAAACTGCTCGAAGCGCACCGAATGCTTGAGGGGTTAGTAGCCCCGCAACGATTAATTTGGTAACCCCTCTAAGGAAATTATGTGACAGCATGCCCCCGATCACCTTGGAAAAATCCAAATAGCCTTCTGGCAGTTTAAGACCTATATTTTTTACAATTTTTTTTAATCCTTTCATTGGTATCCATTGCATCAGAAGGGTCTTCTATATATTGCCAAAGCCAAAGTTGTTTGTTATTTATAGCGAGTTATTATCATAGGGAGCATCTAATTGACCATAAACTTCGGAAATCCTTTTTTTGTAATGGCTTCAATATTTTTAGAAACTCCATTTTTGATACATGCAAATGGAACATTTTTATCTGGATTTTGAAAGGTTTTCCAAATTTCACGTTTTTCCTCATCAGCGACTTTACTCTCTAAATTTAACGTTTCTTCAGTGCCATTTGTTTTAAGAAAGTTTTCAAATTTTCGGTTAGCGATCTGAATTAAGAATATCAAAAATAGATACGGAACAATGTCCCAATCGATACTAAACGTTTCACAATAATTTCTCAAACAGCCTACTAACACATCATTGAAGTAGTTTTTTTCCCAATAGACATTTAGAAAAGAATCGTGATACGTTGATTCACCTCGTAAGCCGGTATATGGAAACCTTACTGACGAAAAAAAGAATAGCAGATCAAGCAGTGGCAGTTGATGCTGTAGTGGGTATTCCCAATCAAAAACTCCAATTCCATCGGTCTGAATTACCATATTTGCAGTGCAAAAATCAGAATGTCTAACCATGAACGGCAATTCTATATTCAGTAGGGGGCAATCCTTTTCGAAAACCGTATTGAGGAAGATTCGTTCTTGATTGCTTAAAATAAACCGGTTCCTAAACTTCTTTAGCGAGGTTAATACCTCGTGCTCATATATATCACCGGAAATCGATTGGGATTTTACCCCAAACCGATGCTGTAATTGCGAGCACCATGCCATAATCATTTCAATACTATGTGAAATATTATCAGGAGAAAAAAATTCTGCGCCACGAATATTCTTCATTAGTTGGCCTGGAATGGCAGTTTGCAACGTGATATAAACGTCTTCGATATCCCATTGTACCAGCGGTGATGGTGTTAGGCATCGATATTTATTCATTCCTTTTTTTTCAAGGAGTAGGAGGTTCTCAAAGTCGATTTTATAAACTGATTTACCGTAATCGGAACGAGCTGCTTTGACGACTATAGTTGGAAAACTATTGACTCTATCAAAGACTAAGCAGCAGCAGCCATCGATTAAACCGTCTGATCCCTCCAGGCACACAATTCTTTCGGGATCGATATCAAATTCATTATGTTCAGTGACAAATGATGTTAATTTTTTCTTAATAAGATTAAGCATAACAGTGCTGTTTTTTTTGAGAAAGTATCAGTAATTCGAATAAGATATCACGACAGCTTATTCGAAAGGGCTGCTGGTAAATGAAGCCTGCTTTTAGGATAAGACCTAACTCTCATTTGATAATTCGCGTTTCATGCCTATTGCGTAATAATATTGTGAAACCCAATGATATAGTGGATATAGAATATAACGGGAGGAGAAAAATGATTCTCCAAAACCTATAATCGATTTTGGTAAGGCTAAAAGCCATGGACAAATTAATGTGATCGACAGAATTGCTTTTATGATCTTTTTCCTACCTTTTAAGACGAAGAAGCCATCTTCAACAATATCGATTTTTTTCATTTGTTTTATTTCTGGATACTTTCGGTAAATCATAATTAGTGATTCGCCCGATTTTTCCATATCGATACAAAAATTTGCAAAGTTCTTCAAATGGTTATGATAGCCAATGGCAAATGGATTATAAACAAACTCAATACCTGCATTCGCCAGTCGATAGCCAAATTCCAGATCTTCACCCCCATATTGTTTGAATGTTTCATCATATTTTCCTAAATCAAAAAAGACTTTACGGGGTAACGATGAGTTTCCATTTAGTGGTGGCAGTGGCGGAGTCCCTCCTGGATATTTTTTGGGATTCATATAGAGATCATAGTGACCTCTTCTATCCAAATACCACAAAAAAGTACTTATCTTAAATGACTTGGGATACGGGAGGGATCCGATAACTGCAATGATATTTTTTTCGATTTCATGTGTTTTTACGTGATGGGCCAGAGTGTTTGGAGCCGGAATTACGTCATCATCTAAAAAATAAAGAATATCGCCATCGGCATGATCTGCCCCTAAATTACGGGCGGCTGCCAATCCGCCATGCTCCTTTTCAAGTAAAGTATAATTAAATTTACCGACATGATCTCTGAGAATTTTACGATGTTCTTCACTGGACCCATCGTCGACAATTAAGACTTCAAACAAGTCTTCCCCCAAGGACTGTTTTTTGAGCGCGGATAAAGTATCAAACAGAATATCTTTGCGATTACGCGTTGGAATAATTACACTTATTTTCATTGTTCTCTGGGAAAATATTTTTTTGTAAACTATATAACCATGAATGTTAAAGCGAAAATCTTAACGTGGAGTAAAAAAAATCCAGCGATTTGTCTCAATATAAATTATGATAGATTTGCCAGAATTTACATGGACTACCACCGCAAGAAATTGAAAGTTTTTGCAGCGTTTTCGCAGAGTTTGACATGATTGGCATCGCTGTTTTTTCTTCGATCAAACAGTTTGTCTTTTTATTTGTCGATTGTGACAATTGCAGACCAGTGGTTGCTATTGAATTAAATGGTATGGATTATGACAAGTGATTTGTCCTAACTATCTTTCAATCCGAATCTTATCCATATTCTCCACTAAAAACGTATGCCACAATGAATCTTTCCACGGGGTATCAAAGGCACCTTTTATATTTATTAATCCAATAAGAAACACGATAGAAATGATTAAATACAAACCTGTTTTGGACCATTGATTTATAAGACATTGTTCTATCCAGACTCCCCAGAAAATGATAATAAGCGGCATAATGACAATTAACCAGCGAAAGCCGATACAACTTCCACCATAATCTGAAGTTTTGAATGTATAGAGTATTATCAGGACAATCGCAGAACAACCAACAACTAACGCCTCTGCCAATAATTTTGATCTTTTTTTAATGATTTTCCAGATGGCGACACTTCCAAAAATCAAGGCTGGATTCATGGAAAAGATGCCATGGTGACCAATCAGCATGTGAAAAAGATAGATGTATTTAGGTTCCTTGCCTTCTTGCCGAAAATAATAATTCACCAGCCAGTGCCCTCCCTCATAGTAGTAGACACTTTTTCGCAGATAAATGGGCAAAATCGACTCGGTTGCCAGGTAGGTAAGGCCAATATGAATCACTAAAGGGATTAAGGCAATCGGTAAAAAAAGGGAAATTGTCTTTCTGAAATTAAATGTCATAAGATAAATCATAATAGCCAAACTAATCAGTAGCGACGGTAAGTCTAACGTTGGCAATATTCCACAGCAGATACCTGAAAGACACCAATGTTTGGTTTTAACTTCAGGTCCCCTTCGCAGATAGCAGGCATAATAAAAGCCAATCAGCGCCGCTGCCGCTGCGGGGATGTGGTTATTCAAGGTTCGCCCATAACCGAATCCTGTATAGGCAAAACATGCAATTAGCATTGTCGCCAGCACTGCTTCGTCACGATTTACAAGCAGACTGATTAAACGGCTGATATAAATCAGCAATAAAACATAGGGAATTCCTATCACCACTCTATTGCAAAAACGGACAACATCCTTTGGATGTGATTTTAAATTCTTACCTGTTGTGTTTTTATAAAACCAGTAGATACCGGCTGTAAATGTGGGCAACAGAGGCGGTTTGGATGAATAGTAATGATTACCAATTTTGACCATATCCATCCGCTTTTGTTTATAATACGGTGTTTCATCAATAAAATATGTTCCATGATCAATCAAAGCCTCAACGGTCGCATAGCGACTTCCCGGATTGGTTAGTTCCATGGAAGTATCTTCCGTATTATAAAAAATCAATGCAGAACTGACGCTGATGAGTAAAATTAAAAGTATTTGTGTTGGACGTGACGTTATTGGCATAAAGTGCTATTTTTTGCAATTAACATCTTGACCGTTTTCTGAATAGGCCATTATTGAATAAACAAATGATGATTATCATTCAGGAATAGGTTTTTACAAATGCAATACAACTTGTTTACAAAAACTAATTACACCTTAAGTTAATTAGTTCACGCAATAAGGTTATCTAACCTTAATTTCAAAATTCCAGGCACATATTCCCAATCCATGAATAAACACCTAAAGAGCCTCCTGAGAATCTTAGTGTTCGCTTATATAATGCTTGAAGTTATAGTGCTTCTTGCTCATTACTACTGTTTTCATAAAGATCGTTTTACTGCATATAAACCTCATAGATTTAACCTTGAGGAGTACTATGAGTCGCTCTCTAAATATTTAAATCAGAAAACAAAATATTATTTGTATGACAGTTTTTTAGGATGGAAAATTAAACCTAATGGCGAAAATCATTATTATAAAACAGATGAAAATGGTAATAGATCGGTTGACTTGGTCCCATGGGGTGGCACAAAAAGTGATATTCGGATTGCAACTTTTGGTGGTACCTTAACCCATAGCAGTTTTGTTGCTAACGGTTTCACCTGGCAGGATAGCCTCAGCAATATCATCCCTAAAATTGAAATCCTAAATTTCGGTGTCCACAGATATGGCATAGATCAATCTCTATTGCGATTCAAAAATGAGGTTGAGTCAATTGATGCCGACATTGCCATACTTGGATTTATTCCTGATGAAATCGGTATGACGGTTAATAGTTTTTTGCCTTTTTTTGATCGTTTTACGGAAATTCCCCTTGGCAAACCTCGCTTTATGCTGGAAGACAACAAACTGTTGCTGCAAGAAAACCTCATCAGTAAACTCTCGGGTTACAATGATGTGTTGGAACGTCCTCGAACAATGATCAACCGGCTGGGCAAAAATGATTTTCATTATCAACAAAATAACCATTACGGGCTAAATGTTTTTCCGTCAATCCGCTTTTATCGCGCTCTAAATAGAGAACCGCTTTACGATTATAATAGAGAATTGAATCCCGATTCAGAAGCATTTACAATCACCACCCGGATTATTGATGATTTTTATGAGACGGCAGTTAAAAATGATATCTACCCGATTCTGGTTCTTTTTCCTGATATTCTCCATCTTACCAGATTTTATAATCTGGGAGAGGAAAAATTCACAAGCTTAAAGAATTACCTAAATAGCAAGAGGTATCAATATGTCGACTTACACAACCATTTTCGCTTATACGATGATCAAATAAGAAGGACCTATTACACTTCAAGAGTCGGGCATGATAATATTGATCAATCTGTGAAATCTATCGCAGAAAATTATTACAGCATGTTAGCCTATGATGTTATTGGCAATTACATGGCTTACTACCTTGAAACAAATAAATTAGACAATCAAGAGTCACTTAAAATACTTCTTGCTGATATGAAAAAATACGGAAATAGTCATTTTGGGGACTTACCACTTTCGAGTAAAAACATGCTTGTAGAGAATCAGAAACTTGAAGCTGAAGAAGGTTATATTCTCAATACCAGATCAGAGATTCTTGAACAATATGGGTACAAATATGCACAGTTATTGAATGACAAAAAGGGAACATCAGGACACTATGTTGTTAATGGGAATTTACTATATGATGTCTTTGTCCATGAACCCGGTACCTATAAGTTGGAAGCAAAACTTTTAACCGCTGGCACTGGATCAAACTCATTATATGTGCAGATGAGTGGCAGTTCATTAAATACATGGCATATATACGACTATAGCCCGAAATGGAAATGGCAGGTATCAGATTTCTCCTGGAAAATGAAAACAGGAAGGTACACATTGGCAATTGGTTTTCGAGAAAATATGCCTATTGATAAATTAAAATTAGTGAAAATTGATTAGTCAGTCTAGCTTGCATTATGCATAAACTTTCTATTACAAGTCATCATATCACATAATATCAACGAGTTATGAAGTTGTTCGTGTTCGAAATAGTTTCCACCCACTACGGCGCGTTATAAACCACGACGGATTTTCAACACTATTTCTGCACGCGAATGAAATTAATAACTCACTGATCTCACGCAATATGATGATTCTCACTACAAAAGTTTATGAATAATGCAATATGATGATTCTCACTACAAAAGTTTATGAATAATGCAGGCTAGTTCATCATCCGATAATAGTAATATTTTACTTTTCTTAATATTGGATAAATTAATGAATTTTCTCTCAGGGATTCCGTAATTTTTAACGCAAAAGAGTGGCCTCTTCCTTTGAAGCCAATAGGTTCAATGTGTCTAAACAATTTCATTTGTTGATCGCACCACTCATGCTTATACCGTTCACCCCCAATGGTAAAATCAAATATTTCAACCCCGTTTTCGAAACTCCATTCTAACAAATTTTCCAATAATAATCGCCCAGAGGAATAATTGTGCCATTTTCCACTTTCAAAAGACGGCATATACCAATAGAATCGTTTATCTTTCATCATTCCCCAATGGGTTGCAACAATAGTCTTTCCACAAATTAATGCGGATACCTGGATTACATTTTTTAAACTTTTTGACTCCGCCGCCCTATGAAAGAATTTTCTTACGCTGTTATCTGCAAAAAGATCTGTAGAAAATGTCTCATCATACCGCCTGCGTTTCTGCTCAATCATTTTTTGCACTATTTCTTTAATACGTTCCGCGTCATTGATAATAACAAATTTCAATTCACCCAGTTCACTTAATCGCCTTTTCTTACGTCTGGAATCGGCTCTCAATCTCGATTTGCGAACGCGTTTATAGAAGTCGTCCCAACTGCCTTTGATATTAACAGAAAAGCTGTATTCATGTATTTCTTTCGATAATCCCAACATCGGATTAGCCTGTCCATTAATTGTCTCAGGCTGCTTATCCAGGTATATTATATCATAGCCCCCCAGCTGTGAAGTTATCATAGGCCAGAGTTCATCAAAATGTTCACCATATTCTGTCTCTGAAAAATTCCGACATAATATCGGGCAGTGATAATCTGCCAGTTTCCCCCCCAGCCACGTTAGATATTTTGTCAATCCCTTTGTTATAATGCATAACGGAAGAATTAAAACTACTCTATCATCGTTATTTCTCAAGATGACAATGCGAGGGCTAATACTATTTTTACGACCAATTAAATCATGCCAGGTATATAACCAATCGTAACTTTGGAATACATATAATTCCGCATTCCGTTCAAAACGGGTCCACATATCTTTAGCTGTTTCAAAATGCCGATGAACGGTCAGAGTAGAAGATAAGAAACGGTTATTCATGAATCAATTTTATACAATTTTATCGTGTCAGTTAAAAACGCAATTCGCATACACACCTTCCGAATTTATGGCGTAATTTGCTATTATTCAAAATGCGGCTCGAATTGATTCCAGCCAATTTATGAATTAGTTTAATTATTCATAAGCAATGGTAAAATAAATTCTATGACTAATTAACGTCTCGCCTCAGAGCTATATCAGGAGCATCATGTCATTAAGCCAAGGATTTATTGAAGTTGTGAACTACAACCTGAGTGTGTATTCAAAATGTGAGTGGCTCCGGGAATTCTCGGGGTTAGCGCTAAGTAACGCGGTCATTCCTGACTGCGCACATCTGATTCAGCCAGGAATGGCCGATTTACTCTTTACCACTCACACTTTGAATACACACTCCTCCAACCTGAAGCGGCAATTATGTGCGCGTTGCATTTACAAAACAAATGAATGCATGTTCAAAACTTGGGCAATACATAACATTCTCTGTAAAGTCAATTTGAATAGCTTTGGAGTTTACGCTTCAGCGTAGTATTTCCTGCTGAGAAACTAAAAAACCAAGCTGAAGATTGAACTGCAAAACCATCCAGTAATACATCGCTCAACAATTGAACATACACTCAAATAAATTACTTGTATTTATGTTTTGAATTATCGATTGTGCGGAGTTTGCTTTCAGGCAATTTCTGAGTAAAAATACTCGTCTGAAGACGGAAGTCCAAACGCTGGCATCCATCACTCATCCATGCAGTACAGACACCGAAACTGTGCGAAAAATTTATAAAGTCTTCCGGGGTTTCATGCCTAAAAAACATTTGCTCATAATTGCAAAACCTATAGCAACCGTATATCTTGGCCCAAATTCCTTACCTAATTCCGATTACCTCATCTATGGCTGCTATTCGAAAATTCATAGGAGAAATAAAACGTGTTCTTTAAAACCAGCTATAATAAAAAAACAAATATAACTTAATGACAATGGGCGTATTAACAGAACTCAAATCAAGAAAAACAGTGTTCATTATCTTTTATATAGGTTTGCTTATTCTTGCTTTCGAAGTTCTCTGCAGATTTTTTCTCTCTTTAGATATAGTGATTGACACTATTTCAGGCATTGATGATTCGTCCTGCAGGCTTAAATGGGTGAGCAGGCATAAGGACAACATTGCGATCTACTATAAGTTCGATATCTATGATAGGACAAAGGGGTGGATATCGAAACCAAATCTCCGTAATGAATCAGTCTTTGACAATAAAATCTTGAATACAAACTCCAGCGGATTCAGGGGGCAGGTCGACTACCACAATGTGAAGGATCAAAAGAGGACCAGGATCGTTATTCTCGGTGATTCATATACATTCGGTGACGAAGTTAGTGATAACGAAACTTACTCTCACTACCTCCAGGAACTTCTGCCTGAAACTGAAATTGTAAATCTTGGGGTTCATGGTTACGGTCATGATCAAATGTTAATTTTATTCAAGGAAAATCAGGAGGAGCTGAACCCGGATATTGTTATTCTGGGATTCGTTTATATCGACATTTATCGAAACGGACTTAAGTTCAATGACTACTCCAAACCAAAATTCGAACTTGATTCAGGTAATTTGCTACTGAAAAATTCTCCTGTACCAAATCCAGAAATCGTTCTGAAGTCTGAATGGATGCGCTTAAAATTTATTGACCTTCTGCGAATCACCCATCACAGAATCATAAACAAACTCGGTATCTATAAACAGCGTACAGAAAGAGTAACGACCAATATTCTCAATGAGTTGATATCTGAAATCCTTGAATCTGGAGCGAAGCCAGTCTTTTTCTATCTTCCAATAGAGGATGAGATTATCCTTGCTGATAAATCTGCAAGTCGTCAAAAATTTTTCTTTAATTACTGTGATAATAACAAAAAAGTTGAATGTTTTTCGGTGTTGTCAAATTTTACCAGAAAACTAAAAGCTGGAACCCAATTTAACCTTTCCGGGCATTGGGGAGCTATAGGTAATTTTACAATTGCAGAAGAAATTAGGAATTATTTACTATCCGAAGGCTATGTAAAAAACAACAGAAACCGCAGATGACCGGCTATTGTCACTCCCGATTTCACATCATTAATATTATGGTTGAGTTATTCATATGAGTAATACAATAACAAATTCTGAGACCCGTAAAAATCAGATTCGTTTATTCGCTGCCACTTTTTTCATCGCTTTAAGTTCGGGCCTGGTATTTTATAATACGGAAGACAACTCTGTAAATTTGACGAATCCGGGTAGTCGTTATGCGACTGCGGAGGCTCTTGTTGATCAGGGGGTATTCTATATTGATAACGTGAGATATAAAGACAAGTCCGGGAGAATGCGTTCTGATTGTGTTAAAATTAGAGACCATTTTTATTCAACTAAGCCTCCTGTATTACCTTTTTTGTTAGCTGGGACTTATTGGGTTCTTAAGAAAACAACCGGCCTGGATATTCGAAAAAATGAAAAAATAGTCGTTCGTTTATGCAATAGTATCATTATAGGTATTCCTCACGTTCTACTTTTAATCTTTTTTTATAAGTTATCCTGCTATATTATACATCGAGATGTCGCCGTAATTGCAGCCATGGCCTTTGTTTCTTTTGCTAATTTCGGTGCTGGTTATTCAACAGACCTGAATAATCATACGCTGGCAGCAACTGTACTGATGATCGGCTTTTATTATGCATATCGATTACATTATCAAATTAACCCCCAGAAAATACATTGGATCATTGCAGGAATCTGCTGCGGCTTACTCCCGACTCTTGAGCTCCCGGCGCTATTTATCAGTCTGGCTTTGACTCTATATCTGGGGAGATCAAACCTCGGGAAAACGTTTGTTTATTTTTTGCCTGCGGCATTAGTCCCCATAATTGTTCATTTCATTTTAACCTATATATCAACGCAATCATTATTGCCCATTTATCTTCGTTGGGAACTATATAATTATGAAGGCTCTTACTGGTTGGAGACATATAAACTTAATCTTTCCAAAGATGAACCCATGTACATTTACCTTTTTAATATGTTAATTGGACATCACGGCATCCTGCTAATGAATCCGGCCTTAATTCTTTCAATAGTCGGCATTATCCATATCTTAAAGCAGGGAAAAAGGATTATACCAGAAACCGCTGTGATATTTGGGTCTTTGGTCACGATGGTTTTATTTTATGCACTATTTACTTCAGATTATGGTGGCAGGTCTGTTGGATTTCGATGGTTAATTGTTGTTATACCTCTAGTACTGTTATATTCCGGAGTATGGATAGATCAATGTCTTGACCGTAAATGGCCGGCCCTCGTTATTATAATAATTATGATTTTGGTAATATTTATTGGACGAATCCCGCTCTTTGAAGCATTAGAAACACCCTGGCAAGAATCTCAATGGCAAAAATTTACTGTAGCTATCATTGACTCAATGTGTCAGGTTGTACTAGGTAATAATTAATTACTATTCTTATGGACACGAAAACTAATTAAGACTTGGTAATCTATATCAGTAAATTCGAATTCTTCTTCAGTCAATTCCTCTGCACAAAATCCGTAAAGGAAGGCTGTTGCAATTAATACGTTGCCATATGTTTTAATGCTGATATCAGATTGCATAAAAAATGGTTCGAGTAGTTTTTCTGCAGAATATGTTGTAAATCGCCAGTAATCTTTCCAGCCATGTTGATCATCCCGGTAAATTTGACTTATACCGGGGACTGTAGCCAGGAGAATACCTCCAGGCTTCAAAATGCGGAATAAAGTATTTAGTGCAGCGTTTAAATCTGGTATCAGCTGCAATGTCTGTGTGCAAATTATGCAGTCAAATGAAGCAGTTTGGATATGGTCTGCAGTAGATAGATCTGCTACAATCGTGCAATTCGGGTTATCTTCTGCTGTATCCAGTATTTCACTTCTACTAACCCGCTCTCCACCAAATTTTTGTGTATAAAAATTATCTCCAAATTCCAGAACGTCCCCTTTGATATCACTTGCATTCAGCTTTAAAAACTTTTCAATATAATATCGGTCTACTGCAATTCCTCTATCCACTCCCCAACTGCTGCTGAGAGGTGTTAAACGTCGTAAATCATCAAAACGAATACCTCCGACACTAGGCCGACGGGTGGCGCGAAGCACCTTTAAAAGACACTGCCGAATACTTTCGGGTAGAATTTTTCGAGCCATTCTTCTGATTCTGTTGAATACAGGGCGATTTCCTGAAGAATATTCGTTCATTTCTCTTTATGATTTTCTGTTATTAATAATAGTATTGTGCTATCAAGAGTATATGTACAATTATCATTAATTGAATAAAATCCAATTATTTTTTTAGTGCCCATAATCAGTAATCTTAGTGCCTTGAATCTGCGATAAAGTTAAAGGGTAATTCAACTTTAATAATCTATTCAACATCAACAGCATGACATAATAAACGCCTACACTAAAAAGTATCGTCGCTACAAATGCTGTCATTCCCTGTATTAAGTCATTAATTATTATCGCAGAGGTAGTTGCAGAAATAGAAGACATAATTATAGCCGCTATTGATTTTATCATAATTCGCCAATTAAACGTTAACAGTTTATGAATTAAAATAATGCATGCCAATTGAGATGAAATTATAGCAGGCACCCAGGCAGCTGCGGCTCCTGCTAATCCAAATTTATCTGTCAAACCCCAGATAAAACATATGATCAACAATGATTGAATAAATTCAAGAACAGTAGCCTTATAGGGATGGCCAGTTCCCTTAAATGCGGGAACACTGACATCTCCAAATATCCCGATAGCGCCCACGACTGCAAGAATTCGAATAATGGGGACCGTCCCCTCCCATTCCGGGCCAAGAATATCATTGGCCAATGTTGGAGCGAGTGCTATTAGTAAAAAATAAATCGGTAACAAAAAGGCTGCCATTCCAATTAGTATGGACTGGAATGCCAGAGACAATTTATGAAGCTTCGATTGAAGTCGGGAAAATAATGGAAACGATACACCGCCGACCACCACACTCGCGATTTCACTTGGTAGAAAGGCCAGCTTCGCTCCTAAATAATAAAGACCTAAGTCTACAGTTCCGAGTTGACGAGATATTACAAGTTGAATAACAAAACTGCCGATAACGGCATTTAAACCACTTAAGAAAATCCACCGACCATATTGAATCAGCGATTTAACGATATCCATATTAAGTATTAATTGCGGCAAATAAGGTGCCAGACGATAGGACATGACAGCGCTTACAGCCGTCCCCAACACGTTTCCTGCAACAAACGCCCATACCCCTAAAAATGATGCAGTCGATAAGGTGACAATAAATTCAATAATAATACCAGACAGCTTTATATATGCCAGTGAACGAAATTTTAGTTTGCGATTTAGATCCACAGTTTTTATACTTACAAAGGATTCAAATAAAAGGCGTATCGACAGAACACGCAGGATATCAGCAACACGCGGCTCAGTAAACAATGCGGCGATAAATGGAGCAAATGCAATGATAAAGATCATTACAAACAACCCGCGGCAAACATTAAAAGTCCATGCACAATGGTAATGATTTATTCCGGGATTGGCCTTCTGTATAAGCGCCTGAATCAATCCCAAATCGGTTATAGTTGACAGAATTCCAACAGCCACAGAAGCAATGGCGATCAAACCAAAATCATCTGGCAAAAGTATCCGGGCCAAAACCAGAAGTTGAACAACTAATAGCGTCTTTCCGGCCAGATGTTCAATTCCTTTCCACGCAACCCCATGTCCAAATTTTCCGGAGAGAATGTCACTCATTATGATGTTTTTCTTCTTTTAAACCGTTTATAATACCCGATAACAGATATAACGTGAACGCTCGGCCTCGTATAATTTTATTGTCATTACCCTCTATGATACCGCACATCCATTTCCAAGGTGCACTGATAAGATTCAATCCAGCTCTCAATGCCATAAATAAATCCCCGTTTCGTAAATATTTTCCATAAAACGCCCCTTGGGCTTGCGCATACACTTTGTACGCACTAATCAACGTTTCTTCATCGCGCCAATCAGCATGAAATACAGTGACTTCAGGGGCATAGATTATTTGAATTCCGTTACGTAAAGCCCGATATGCCCAATCATTATCCTCTGCGGCACTGGTAAATAGAGGACTCTCATCAAAGGGACCGATCTGCTTATACGTTTTTACTGAAAATCCCATATTACAGGGATAAAGAATATCCTCAGTTAAAAGCGGATGATTATATATAACAGGTCTTCTGCGAGTATTAACTGACAGCACTACACCTTCACTTCCTGGTTCAACCCGGCCTGAAATAATAGTGTCAGGATTTTTTTCAAGTTGTTCATTCATATTTGTTAACCAGTCAGTTGCGACAACACAGTCGTCGTGAGTGACATTGATGAAGGTTGTCAAAACGTGATCGATTCCCAAATTCATCGCTCTGGCAATGCCTTTTATCGATAACTTAAGATAAACGATTTTCATACCGGCATTACGAAGCGTATCCCGCCAGATTCCTACGGCTGAGTTATCGCCCTGATCAATGACAATAATGCATTCAGGCCATGAATCTGCACAGGCAAGAGACAAAAGACATTTTTCCAAAGTATCCCTGCCCAATGTTGGAATTAAAATCGAAACATCCCTGATAATTGGTTTGATTTCAATTTCGGTAGTATTTAGGTCAGAATTCATATTCAAAAAGAGATCACCCCATGTTGACTAAAAATGAGGGATATTTACGGGATATAACATAGTGAGCCTTAACCCGACTTTCGCATTTTAAGCCATAAGTTGTTGTAAATAAACGATCAAAATTTCGGGTCACTACAAAGTCGTCAATTTTTTCATTTCAAAGTAGGATATTATGTTTAAATTTGAAATTCTGTATAAAAATGAAAATAATCGCTAAGGCTTAATCAATAATAACTAAAAATTACGATAAATCACGAATTTTTTAAATTCAATAAAAATAAGATAGATTATAGTCTCTTCAACTCTATTTCAGTATAATTGTCGTTGCATACCAACTGCTTACAACTTTCAGATGGCCCCAAAAGGCAAAATCGGCTAAAAAAAATGCGAAAGTCGGGTTAGTTAAGATTCAAGCCGGCAGAAAGTATGGAAAAGAGGGCAGCGGCAGTTTCGAACATTTTTTACTTGACATTCTTCCATATTGTATGATCTGGTAATATATATGAAGACAACCATAAACATACCTGATTCTCTTTTTCGTGAATTGAAGAACTTGTCGACCTCTTAATCTGTCACAATGAAAGAAATAATTGTGCAAGCCTTGAGAAATTTACTGTCTTCCCCCAAAAGCCGGAGCACCCCGTTTAAACTACGTGATGCCGCCGTTGACGGGTCTGGTTTACAAGCTGGCATCTCAGGCCATGATTGGAGTTCTATTGGAGAAAAAATCTATGAAGGTCGTGGTGGATGATCGCCGTAGATACGAATATTTTGGTCTATGCCCATCGGAAAGATTCCGAGTTTCATAAACAGGCAAATGCCAAAGTTCGTGAATT
The DNA here is from genome assembly GCA_021772675.1 of Verrucomicrobiota bacterium. GTDB lineage: Bacteria > Verrucomicrobiota > Lentisphaeria > JABSQK01 > JAJFLO01 > JAJFLO01. The sequence continues at coordinate 25,718 of JAJFLO010000332.1, forward strand.
GGCTGAGGGAAGTGTGTCTTGGGAGATTTCTTGGCCATGCATTCATGAATTTTACTCTATTGTAAGTCATCCCAAAATTTTCAAGCCACCTACTTCTTCGAATAAAGCGCCAACCCAGATAGATTCATGGTTAGAATTACCGACTACTCATTTGCTTATGGAGACTCAAAATTATTGGAAAACATTGCGTAGAACGATTGTAACATCAAAAATTATTAGCCCTCAAATTCACGATGCCCGAATTTCAGCCATATTCCTTGAGCATGGAGTTGACTGTCTTTGGTCTACAGACCGCTTTTTTTGCCGTTTTAGTGAGCTTAAAGTGGAAAACCCTCTGTTGTAGTTGCGGATATTGTCAAAAAGCGTAACCACTCATCCGTTATCTTGGTGTTGGGGACTTTTTATTGCGTAGCCTTGGGTTTAATACCCCGCTGCTCGCAGCGTTCCTATTTAAAGGTTTTTTCCCGATACCCCGACCGCTTGCGGCGGGGTAGTTCA
>JAJFLO010000333.1 GCA_021772675.1 Verrucomicrobiota bacterium
ACCGATATACGGAATATAGCATGATCAAGTGATCAGAAACCGTTGCTGCCAACAATTGTCGGAGTGGTCGAAAAATAAAACAAAGAAGCGTGAAAAATGGCGAGAATCCCGCTCTGTCGCGTAGCGACTTCGTTCAACTTGTTGATAGATCCATCATAAATGATGTCATATGCACAAGCATCAAGTTCGCGACCCCGTTCATCTGCCGGCAAGAAGCGGAAATCGCTGGCCTCCTGTTTGATCTGTTTGATAAATTCTCTCAGTCCAGCTCGGCTATGTTGTTTGTCGAAGTGCTGAACGATAAGTTTTGCGCCTTGGATTGATAGATTTGGCAAACAGCAGAGAATATACTCAGTCTTATCTTCTGAAGGGCGCAATAGGTTACGCTTAAGTAGAAGGTTCTTCAGGATCTCCTCAACGCCGATATTGACAACTACATCAGGAGGAGTTTGTGTGACAATCAAAATGTCGTCAACATAGCGCCCGTAGTACGCCGGCTGCAGCTTTTCACGGACGGCTCTGTCAAAAGGAGTAAGTAACCAGTTTGCTAAAACACGTGAACTTGGCAAGTCAATTGGGATGCCCTCTGGCTTAGTATCGTTGAAACCACTATGTTTCTGTGCGAGGAAATTCGAAATGACAGAGCGATAGGAAATGTGGATGTCCTTCAGTATTGCGGTGAGGCTGTTTGAGAGTTTACGAAGACTTTTTACACTCGATTTAGGAATCTTCTGCCAATCAACGTCTAAGTGGTAGTAGTATTGCTTGATATCCAGCGAAACTATGACAGAGGACGTCCCCTGTTCCAGAAGTTCCTCAGCACGCTTAATGGCCGTGTCACGCCATTTGGTGTACTGAAAATGGAAAATTTTGAACAGCTTTGACGTGTTCCCTATATCCTCGACTGACCCAAAATCCAGTCGATTCCCGAAACATCCGTCATCCAGGTCTCGATCCAGTTCGGGGCCAACGATCATGCACCATAGGGTACTTAAAATATAGAGTTCAACCGGTGCATCTATGAAGTACTGGACTCCGCCATCTTTGAGAACATACTTCTCAGCAGTACGTACGTTCGAAATAAAGCGTGGTGATGTATTGGTTGTGTTGTTCGACTTCTCATGTGCTGAGGGAAGAGCAACTGACTTTGGCAGCAAGCGGAAATCAACATGCTTCAGCCATGCCTTGATCGCTTGCTGAAATTTTAGGCTCGGTGTTCCATTTCGCAGTTCGTTAACGATGATAGTCAAGGAGTGTTGACTCTTCTGAAACGAGTTACTTGACTCGTAGGCGGCGACATTCGCCCGCAGGAACAAATCCATCTTGTCGTAGTAGATATCCTGTTTCAGAAGTCGATAAGCTGAGTGAATCAAGTCGGTTGAAGGGGTGCTGGCATTCACGTGGTTCGTTCCTCCACAATGATAAATCCTTTAAAGTGCTTCAGATCTATGGTGTGGATGCATTTCACTTCAGACTTTCCCTTCTTCTTTGATTATGCGAAGCAGGTCAGGACTATCGATCGAAATCCGTATTAGACGGTTGTGGATTGGGTGTTTGGGAGCATTGACTACGTTGCAGAAGGCCTGGATCTGCTGCCACTTGGCGTTGTCAGAGGCAGTTTTTGGCAATGGTTTGATCGCTTGGCATACTTCCCTAATAACTACTAACTTCTTCTCTGCCATGTGGTCAGAGAAATAAATTTCCATCACACAAGCGTCGATCAATTCATCCAGAAATACGGCAATGACAGCGGGGGAGGTGCCGTTCGATGTGGTTTTCTTGGCATAGACTTTCGCAAACTGGATGCAGTCAACCAATGTTTCGAATAGGGTGACTGTCGTCGCATCGGACCTTTTGATCGGAATTTTATCGAAGAATGTTTTACTTAGCTCGTAGGTGTGACCTAACAGCTCCGGGAAGTTGTCGCGGAAACAGCAGCGGAACAGGGCAGAATTCAACACAGCTGTCAGATAGGGCAACGACTCATTATTGCTAGTAATAATGAAACACTTTTGGTTGGCAAAGAATTGATCCTGATCATCATAATAGAATGGCAGGTATTTGGTCATGTTAGGATAGATTATCTTTGGCTTACGGAACTCTTCTATATACGCACAGTTGCGCAGGTTGGTCCAATGGTCGCCCTTGTCCTGTCGTTTAATTAGTTTTTTTTCCCATTGTTTCAGATGATCGAACAGCACCGGATGGTTATCAGAAATGTTGACTGGCGGTAGTACGAGTTCTTTGATGCCGTTATGAGCATTGATCATCCAAGTTCGATCCCAGTTGGTTGTGTAGCGTCCAACGTAACGCCCGCGCAAAAGCGGCACAATAAACTCTTCGGCTTGAGGTTCTTTGGCTACCAGTTTATCTCGCTGTTCCTGCGTAAGGTAGAAGGCTTCATTCAGTCCAGTCTTGATTCCATAGTTAATATTTATATCCCATTTTTCCAGGGGAACACCCTTCATCTCGACAGCTTTCTTGATGCGATAGCGCTCGGGGGAAACAACAATCCACGAGTTTTCGCCCAACTCCGGCATGGGTACTGCGTTTTCCTGGAAATAGCTTTCAGGGTCAGCCATGGCGGCCTTGTCGTCGGCAGCATAGCAGGAATGGGTAAGGTGGGTAGACGGCCTGTTATCGAAGCCGAGTATATTGGTATAGGTTGTGGCGGCACCAAAATTCTGAGCCATCCCGAAATCAAGTACGGTCGTGGTATCTACCTTCGACGATAGAAAAATCCGCAGTTTATGGCCGTAGTCTGCTCGCATCCACTTGTTTGATGTGATGTAACAAAGATGTCCGCCGGTTCTGAGAAGCTGAGCGCCACGTTCATAGAAAAGACAGTAAATATCGGCAGTGGCGGCGTAGGTATGGTATTTTTGTGCGATCCACGTTTCTTTTTGGGACTTTGGGAATTTCTGAATTTGCACATACGGCGGATTACCTATCACAATGTCGAACCCGGTGAGGTCAAACATCCATTCGGGATCAAAGAAGGGAGCGCTGGCATTCTGGTCGTAGGGATCCCACTGGGCGAGCTGATGGGCCGAGGCGTTGCTCCAACCGTTGGCCTCCAGTTCTACGGCAATCTGTTCACGCAGTTTTTTGTCGCGTTGGCGGTATTTGTTTTTTGTTTTCGGCGTTTTCGCGCTAAATAGATTGTGGCGGACCTGTTTCAGTTCCTTTTCGTGTTCCTTTACCTTTTCGGATTCAAAGAGATCGCCCTGAGCGGATGGTTTTTCGATTTGAATCAATGTGTCGGCTGTCGCAAATTTTATTTCCAGATTGGGAAGCGGGCGAATACCAAAGTTGTCTTTCTCCAAGTTGACCTTTTGATCGACTATGAGCGAGATGAAAAAGCGGAGCTTGCTGACCTGCGTGCCGATCGATTGGATATCGACGCCGTAGATACAGTTTTCGATGAGGTAGAGCTTGCGGCCATAGCTGAAGCTCATTGTTAGCGAAAGCCTCCTCCACGTCCAGTTTTTGCGCTTCCAGCTCTTTGACGGCATTTTCGCGAATTGTTGCTTCGTCAATCTGTTCGGCGACCGCTATGGTGTTATCCACCTTCTTTATTTGTCGATCACGCCAGAGCTCATTGTTCTTGTCGAGCTTGCCGAGAATAAACTCCAGTTTATGCAGAATACCCATCGGAAAAGCCCCGGAACCACAGGCGGGATCAAGGATCTTGCAGTTGTCGATGGCGGCTATAAGAACGAGTTTTTCTGCTTTGCTAAAGGCATGCTCTTTTTCGGTGTAGGCAAAGAGTATTTCGAGACCTTCCCTGGCATCATATTCCGATACTTCCGGGCAGGCTTCGCAGAGTGCCTTCCGCAGATAGGCTTTTAGTGATTCATCCACCATGTAGTCGACGATATTTCGGGGGGTGTAGAAGGAACCGGTCTGTTTGCGCGCAGTGGTCCTGGTTTCTGGATTGTAGGAGGCGAGCAGGTTTTCGAAGACCTTGCCGAGGAGTTCGGGGTCGAGCGCGATTTCCTGCTCTATCGGGGTGTTTTCAACGATTGTAAATTTATAGCTGTTGAGGATGTGGATAATCCCACGGACTTTTTCTTTCTTGCGCTTTTTATCACCAAAAACGTCGCTGAGGTCGATGGTTTCTCCTGCTCCGAAGAAGAGGCAATCGGGCACCTTCAGAATATTGTCGTCGCGGTCAGAGAATCCGTCTTCATAAAGGATCACATCGCCGCCCTGCGGACCCTTCTCGGTAGGGTGTATTTTATCCAGACACTCAAAAAGACCGCCGTTCATGAAGGGCACTACCGATTCGACCAATTCAATGAAGGCGCCGGGATTCCGGAAATAACACGCATACCGCATGAGCGTAGTAATGTTGCGGTGCTGCCGGCCTTCGTTACGGAACTGGCGTTTGCCGCATATCTGATTGAGGGTGGCAAAGAAGAGGTTCTGCAGAATGGCTTTGTAGAACCGCGTATCGCCGGATTGTGCGTCAAAGTCATTAAGTAGTTCCTGCTCCAGTTTTTCCGGATTGAAGAGCGCTTCGGGGACGAGTCCCTCCTCTTTGATAAACCAGACAAACAGGAGACGGGTCAGCAGGCGGATGAGATTTTTGGCATCGTGTTCCCGGATCTTTTCTTCGTTTTTGAAAAGGTCAGATTTATCTACTTCCACATCATCAAATGGGAAATGGACGTGCTGCATGGCCCAGAAATACCAATTGGAGAGTTCGCGGTAGAACTTTTTGTTGAGCAACTCGACGTTGAAGATTTCTTCCCAGGCGATGTGCAGGGTATCGAAGCTGTGAATTGTTTTTTTCTTTTTCAGTTCCAAAACAGAGAAGGATGCCAGAATATCTAGATGCCCGGGGTGGGGAGAGATAAGACTGATTTCCTGGATAAGAGTCACTTTTCCAAGTACATCCTTATCAGTATCACGTTTGCTTCGGCGGCGGTTGATAACAGCGATGGAGAGGTTGCGGCCATATTCAAAAAGCACCATCACCGGCATAAGAAAGAGGCGGTTAAGCTGACGTGTGATCTTCGCTAATTTGCCACGAGCGTAAGATTCTCCTTTCAAACTGATAGCAAAGAAGAGATAGGAACTCATCAGGCCTTGTTTTACCACGGTATCCGAGAATAGGCTGCGCTGACCACTGAGTTCCTCATCCGTAAGCTGGAAGAGAAGGTGGATTTCTTTCCAATCATCAAAGAGCGCTTTGTCTTTGCTGAATACTCTGTTGGTGGTCGTGTCAAACTGTTTGAGAAAAGTGTCTGGCGATCCGTCGAGGGCAAGTGTTTTATCGCTTTGGTAACCGAGACTGTTCAACAGACCAATGGAGGCGGCGCGTAAGTTAGAACCGGAAAAAGCCTGAAGCGTTGTTTTTATTTGTTGTTTGATGATAGTCGACATCACACTTCCCCTAAATTATTTTCCCAGATAGGAGATTGAGCCCAATCGGAAGGAAACCCCATGAAGTGCTTCGGGACATCATTGTATTCCGTAAAAAGATTAACCAGACGGTTTCGCCATTTACTCTGCGGAGCAGCTTGTTTTAGCAGGAAATAAAGTACTGTCAGAATTCCAAAAGCTTTATTATTGCATATGCGAATAGGTGTGTGCCATTCGGGAAACGTCTTTGATTCCGGGATTAGTGGTTTGACGCCAAATTCTCGATTCCAAAGACGAGCATGATGGGCACAGATATTCCGCACCTGATTCAATGAACGTAACCAGGACGATAAAACCGGGGCATGAATACCATACTCTTTGGCAATATCTTTTTTCATTCTTGATTTAAGACCTCGGTAGAGAGTGAAGGTTGTACCAAACGTCATTAATTCACAAGCCATCCACAACGGCATATCAGTTTCAGAGGAATATTTTTTGAAGTAATGACGAACAAAATCTTCGTGACTGGCGTCAGCTTCTTGTCCCAATTTTGTTAAAAGTTTATGGTGGTCAGCGACAGAGAGCCCAGGCAGATTATCACGGTTGAGATAACCAAATGGACCATACTGCAGGCAGAAATGATTGGTAATCTGTGTGCGTAAGGCGATTTCAACCCGCTCAATTCCATCCATAACAAGGAAGCGAAGATGCCTGTCAAACACATAGCGACGCCAGACTGTTTTAAGGCTTGTATTCGGGAGAAGTTTATCATCAAAACCATTAGGGTCTCGGAAGGTGTACCAGTATGCACTTAGTCTATAGTAGTTGACGGCTTTAAGTCTATCGACTATCAGATTGCGATTGGCTATAAGACCCCGTTTTAGGAGTAGATCAGCTTGTTCAGTGAAAGAGAGGGAGGTCTTGGTATACTTCACATTGTGCTCCTTCGACTAAAAAACAAAAACCCGCCCAATTTGAGCATATCCAGAAGGACAGAGGCTTGGCGGGTTTGCTGACAATAGGATAGTTTTATTTCTTCACTTGTCAACTGATACTCAGTATTAATCTGTTTCATTTCTCAGATTCCCTGATAATTAACCATGTAATAAGTTCGAAGTCGTCGCTGTCATTCACCTGATTATTCTTCTCCGGAATGATAAAATCACGTCCTGAAAGGAGACCGGCCGTTAATTTTTTCTTGTAGGATCCGACAACGCTGTTCACTGCCTTTTTAAGCAGTTCATTATATTTGCTCATTTCTTCGCCACTTTCAGTTTCCCTGTCAAATAGATCGCAAAGTGATTGGTAAGGATTCGTTTTTCCCACAGCCAGTTTTTGAAATAACGTTAAGGTTTTCTTAGCATTCGTAAAATTAAACCTGACCGTGCCGTCATCTCTAATGTAAAGAAGGTAATAAGTACCTAAAGGATTTACTTTTGAAGGGGATTTATCCTGAGGCTGAGTTTTATGCCGCAGACAGAATATGACACCTGGTTTAATTATATCGTGCCAATTTTTATCAAATAATTCAGCATCCTTTATTTCGTGAAGTGGAGGGACAAGCGCATATAATCCATATGGAGCATCTGCCAGTTCGCGACGATGTGTTTCAAGATAATTCATGAGCTCAATACGAAAATCGTCTAATGTGAATTCGCTCAGAGAAACATTGTCATCCATTTCCTCAAGATCAATAATTTCGTCTTTGAGACGCAATAGCTGTTTGTCCCGATAGGTCAGTTCCTCTTTCATAAGATCGTGCAGCTGTTCAGGATTTAGCAGATTGTCGGCTCCGGTTGCAGTTATATCCACTAGAGCCATCCGGGCTTCAACACGGTCTTTGAGGTTGATATATTTATTAAGGTCTGCAGTTGGCCAGAAGTTGACAAGCTGAATTTGTTTGTTCACACTTCCCAACCGGTCAATACGACCGAAGCGCTGAATAATACGTACTGGATTCCAGTGGATGTCGTAATTTACAAGATAATCACAATCCTGTAGGTTTTGACCTTCGGAAATACAGTCAGTGGCTATAAGGATGTCAATTTCGCCGTCCTGCGGCATGTTCGGCATTTTTTCACGATGTTTTGAGCGGGGAGAAAAATTTGTCAGAATGGAAATAAAATCAGTCTGATATTTATAACCTGCTGCCATAAATGTTGTTTTATTATCGTGGGAACCGGAAACCAGGGCAATATGCAGTTTTAGTTCTGAAAAAACCCAATCTTTTAGGTTCTGGTACAGATAAAACGCCGTGTCGGAAAAAGCAGTAAATAAGAGGACTTTCCGATTTTCATGGTTGGTGGGATTTTTCACCTTTTCAGCAATGAGACGTTTCAATTCCTGGAGTTTCGCGTCACGGTCAGCCGTAATAGCGGCGGCGGCTTCATGAATTTTGATTAATTGCTTTTTATCTTTACCGATGTCTTTCTTCCACTCGTCAAGAAGCATGTCCTTGAGTTGATATTTAATCTTCTTACCAACCTGGAGCTGGTCCTCAAGCATATCACGATCTTCATCATCCAGTTGATCAAAAAATTCATCTTCATCGAATAACTCTTGAAAATCATCCTCAAATCTTGTGATCTTCCCTTCTAATTTTGTGATTTTTTCGATTGTGCGTTCAATTGATATCTCAAATGATTCAATTGAGCTTTCCAGGCGCTTGAGGTAATTAACCTTCATCATTCCAATCAGAAAATGTTCACGACTATTCTGGTCATTAAATAAAACGGCTTGCTGCCCATCTTTCAGGTAATTGTTGACTGCTTCATCCTTTAGATATGCTGCCGGATTGAATATGGAAAGCCGGTAGTTTGAAATTGCTTCGTTTAATTCATCATATGAGGGGAAGTAACCTTTGATATCAATTTTAGGATAGAGCGCAAGCGGTTTGCATCTTTTTGGAAACTCCCCCATTTCATTCGTGCCATAGTAGCTGATGATATGTTTGCGGGAGCGGGCAATGGTTAATTCATCCAGTAATTTGAAAAATGAAGAATCAAGAGCATCCAGCAGCCGTGTCACTTTTCGTTGAGGATTCTTTTTTGGGTCAGCCCAATTTGTGAATTGCGTCTGGGCATTTTTCATTGTTTGGGCAACGCTGAAGATATCTAACAGTTCTGTAAAAGCTCGATCGTTATTCTGCGTAATCAGCAGAAACTGATTACGTAAATCCTTCAAGCTGTTATTAACCGGTGTTGCTGATAGCAAAAGTACTTTTGTATCCACACCGCTTTGCAGAATGTCCTCCATGAGGATTTCATAACGCGAGCGACGGCGGGTTCCGTCGTCCCTTGCTTTACCTTTGGCATTGTTTTTGAAATTGTGGGATTCATCAATTACCACAAGATCGTAGTTACCCCAGTGATGAGTCGCATATTTGTCGAGGCCCAAATTTGTATGCGCTTTCACAGAGAATGCAAAGCGGTCTTTTAATAGGGGATTACGTGTGTCATTTTCCCGGTAAACATTCCAGTTATCTTCCAGCTTTTTGGGACAAAGGACAAGTACTCTTCCATTTAGTAATTCGAAATATTTAATTACTGCCAATGCTTCAAAGGTTTTACCCAAACCAACACTGTCGGCAATGATGCAGCCATTGTGCTTTAGTATTTTATTGATTGCTCCTTTAACGCCGTCTTTCTGAAAATCATAAAGCATATTCCACACATCTGTTTCAAAGAAACCTGTTTTTTCATCTAGCAGACCGCCCTTATCTGCATCGGATAAAAAATCTTCAAATATGTGAAACAGTGTTTTGAAGTAAATAAATTCTGGTGAATGATTATCGTGCAATTGTTCCAGGTATGAGAGCACCTCATCTTTGACATCAACAACAGTCTCATCATCTGCCCAGATTTCATTAAACCAGTCGAGAAGATCACGGCGGTCCCGATTATCATTAACCTCAAGGTTAAGTTCAATATTATTGCGGTATCCACCTAGACCGAGTCCACTGACAGTAAAGTTCGAGCTGCCTATTAAAGCATCATGTACACCGTTATTATCAATGTGGTACATCTTTCCATGCAAAAAGCCGGGATATTTAACCGATCTGATTTCTACTTTCTTTCGAATCCAGTCAGCACATTCTTTTGCAATGGCTTTTTGTTCCAGTCGATTTTTCAATCTGAGTTTTTTCTCTTCGATATCAAACGCCTTTTTATCAGTTTTCTCGGGGTCGATAGACTGAATAAAGCTCGGCTCGCCAAAAAGAAAATAAAGATTATCCGCAGAATCCATCTTATCCCTTAATGCGTGGTAGGCATAAATGGTAAAATATGCGGAAACAAAAGAAAGCTTTGAGCCAGGCTGTATTTTTTCTTTTAGAAATTCGCCGACATTACCTCTTTTGTGATTGTCCTTTATCGAAGATGGTATGGAATTAGTGCTGCTCAATCATTGTACCTTTATAGAAAATTGATTTCATTCTTTGAGCTTTTTATTAGGGTCCCTGATAGGCTTATTCATTTTCTAATGGCTCATTGGGCAAGATTTTATACTTATTTATTTCACCCCACGATGGAAGTAATATTCCATCACAATACGTATAAACAATTATTTCAAAAATAAAAAGATTTTTAAATAATGGATTCTTCAGTAAGGGGACTATGTGGAATGAACCCTCTGCTGACGAATTGGAAAAGATCCCAAAATTGGGAGAAAATAAGGTAGAATTGTCTGAGATCCCAATTCACAAACAACCGGTGCTACGCAACGGATCCCTTTGTCTAATAGCACAATAGGTTTATCAATGCCCCTTAAATGGCTTGATAAAGGTTCTCAATGAATAAAATGCTGATCAAAATATTGCTAACAGCTTCAAGAAGAAACAATCGCGAGCCAGAGGCTCCCTCCCACATTGAAAATCGAAATGAATTTCATTCTTTCTCTATTTCTTTCAGCCCATGTTTTTGATAAAATTCCCTTTCGATTGTGTTTGTACCAAATTGGGAAATTTTTCGTTTTAATCGGAATCAGAGAGATTTCCTATCAGTTCAGTTCGCTTACAATCTTTCCAATGTATTACTATAGATCATATCAAATATCTTGATGCAAATATTTGCGCATTTTGAAAGCGATGTTACATTTCTCTCTGATTGTACAATTATCTAAATTGGAGAAGATGATGCGGCGCGAAAAAAAAGAGCTTTCGATGGACAAATGCG
>JAJFLO010000334.1 GCA_021772675.1 Verrucomicrobiota bacterium
TGAGGACCAAGTTTGCCAACACCAGAACGGTACAGTTCTCGGCCGCCGGAGGCGGTTTCCCGGCCGGGAAATTTTCACATTTTCTTTTAAGTCTCTCTGAAATTATTTCGTTAAAATTATAATTGATTAAGTTGTCTGTAGCTGACTCCTTTCTGTTATATGAGGTTTATTGGTCTGAAGATGAACTTTTAGCATTCGTTTCATTTGGGGGACTCTTTAGGTTTTTGCCAGCTTCTCTGGTCCTGTAACTTTCCCCGTTAAGTTCAAAAATAATGGAGTGATGTACTAATCTATCGATTGCAGCAGCCGTCGTCATGGGATCCTTAAATATTCGATCCCATTCACTAAATACCAGATTACTGGTTATCATTAGACTCTTACGTTCATAACGTTCTGATAAAAACGTAAATAAGACTTCCATCTCTTCACGGCTTTGCTGGATATAACCAATATCGTCAAGCAATATAACATCATAGTTATCCAGTTTTTTAAGCAGAATTTCAAGGGATAGATTATTCCTGGCAACAAGCAGTTTCTGTACTAAACTGAACGCGCTTGTAAATAAAATCCGATAACTGTGGCGCATAATTAATTCATAGGCTATTCCGGCAAGCAAATGGGTTTTACCCCGTCCGGGAAGGCCAAATGCCAGGATATTTTCTGCTCGTTCGACAAAACCACCATCTAAAAGAATTGGAACTTGTCTACGGATTTTCTGAGGCAATAGTTTCATATTGAGACTTTCCAGGGTTTTGCCTTCCGGTAATCCAGATTGTTTAAGCAACCGTTTAAGACGTCGGCTTGAGCGGTCAGCAGTTTCCTGTTCTATCAACGCGTGAAGATACTGTTCAAAACTCCAGTCATTCGATGAAGCCGTTTGGCCAAGGCGCTCGTATCCCATAAGGATTGATGGCAAATGCAAGGCCCTGAGCATCATATCCAATGAATTATAATTCATGTCCGGCCTCCTCTAAAAGTTTATCATAACTTTTAAGATCAACAGGATCTCGACTGATCTGAGGAACATCTATTTCTTGCGCCGGACAAAATTCAAGCACCGTATTCCAGCGCGGGACAACGTCGTGACTAAGCAGATGTTCGAGAACTGAGTTCACTTCGCTTTCCATTGTTGTTGCCGCATGCTTGAGAATGCGCAAATACTCCAGGTTGGCAACATGGTCACTACAGCTTTGACATAACCGGTCATAGGCATGAGTAAAATTTAATGTCGGGAATAAATTCGGTCTGTAACGATAATTCATAAATGCACCCGGCTTACGCAAAAGCCAACTAATGATGTGACGGTAATCAATATGATAATTACATCGGCCTGTTAAGCGTGGCATGCTCAGCTGGTGAACATGTTTATAAACAATGTCAATATGATCTTCATGACATAATGCCCGGACTTTTCTGCCAATTAAACGACTGGGTACTGAATAAGTATTACAATTGATATTTACTGTGCTCCAATTTGTCACCCGAGCATCGACAATCTCATAGTCCGGCAATTTATCAACTCTCAATAAACGCATATGCTTAAGTTCTTCATTAAACCGATCGCTGCGTAAATCATCGGCCTTATTCAACACGGTATTGAGAAAATGTTGATAGGCATCACCGCTTTCAAAATCTCGACTGCCACGCAAAAGAAGGTGTTGCTCTAAACGACGCTTCAACACTCCGTTTAACGATTCGACATCGCCATTTTCATGAGGCGCATTAACCTGAATCGTCCGCGGAGTTATGTCAAAATGATTCATGATATCCAGATAACGATTATTAAAGCCTCTTTGCCCTGTTCCAGCTGCTAATGCTTTCGTTGCTGCCGTACTGTGATCTGTCCAATGTTCCCGAGGAATATGTCCAAGTCGAAAAAGTGCATCCTGAACACCGTGACGCAATGCAAGCAAACTTTCACTTTGACAAATCGTCGCCCACTCCCAATTGGACCACACAAGAACGCAATGACATAAAAGATGATTAAACGGTTTACCGCTTATCGTAATACCCAGTTTCTTCATACAGGTAAAATCTGTTGATAGACGTTTGCCCGGTTCATGAACCTGAGGAAAATAGATTTCTTTAGCAGGACCATTAAGAGCTCGCCAATCACTGACTCGCCGTTGGAATGTTCGCAGCTGACCATATTCATACCGGTCTGGATACTTCTTGCAAAGCCATTCAAACAGCGTCTTGGCTTCTAATTCGGGGGCCTCAGACAAACGCTCTTCAACCTCCGCCCAGTCTTTTGCAAAAGGATCCTTGCGAGTCCGCCATACATGAGAAACTTCTAACTCAGACGGCAATTTACCATTATCAATATATTTGCTGCCAGTCTGACGACAAAGACCAGCTTTTAATGAGGATTTTTCTAGATGTCTACTTTTTTCGTATTCCATCAACAACTTCCTTATTTGTTTATCCGTACATGTCATAAAATCAACTCCTATTTTAAGAACGATTTATGACATACAAAAATTAAAAGTTATGTTAAAGTGTAATTGTCGTTGATGTTAAAATGTAATTGTCGCTAACGACCATGAAGGCCCCGAAACGCAAGCGTGGACGACCTAAAAAAGGAGAGGAGCGTCCCAATGCGGAGCAGACCAAAGTTCAAATCTAAGTACACCGAAGTCTCGAAGAGAATGTGACTGATTTACCAATCGATTGTGATTGGGGGACCAAGCGTAACAGTAAGGGAAAAAAGGAGACATGGTGTGGTTATAAGCTTCATCTTGATGCAGGCGACGGGGATGTTCCTA
>JAJFLO010000335.1 GCA_021772675.1 Verrucomicrobiota bacterium
TCAATAATAAGATTGGCTGGTTGAACAGGCAGGCTTATGGGTATCGAGATCAAGAATATTTTAAGTTGAAAATATTTGATCTACCTAATCTAAGGATCATCAGAAACCTATGATTTTTACAGATATCCGAGAAGAACCAGATTTTTTTAATCGCATCTTGCAATTCATTGTCGACATAAACATACTCTTTAGATAGTGCATCAGTTACCGGTGTTAAATTCATTTGCATATTTACTCCTGTTGGATAGTGTTTTATATTAAGTTGTTGTGTATTTAATACATTGCCATTCAACAGGTTATGCGATTCAATAAACTGATTGTTTTTCGTTTTTTTGTCACGTCTTCAAACCTAAAATGTGAGTAATAATAATGTGTGGAGATCAGTTATAATGTCTATAATTATAGAACAATTAGAAGAGATGGAAGCTAAAAACGCATCTGATGTCTTTATTACTGTGGGGAAAAAAATATCAATGCGAATACTGAGTAAAATAACTGAAGTATCTGATCAGATCGTCACTCAGGAAGATTTTGATTTTTTTTTCAAAGAACATCTTCCGGGAAACCTGAGTCAAGCAATTGAAACAGAACGTGATTTAGATATCGGAATATCTCTATCCGAAAACAACCGTTATAGATTAAATGTATATTACCAAAAAAGTCAATTATCACTTGTTGCCCGCCGAGTTCCATCGGGAGCAAAGGAATTAACAGCATACAGGCAATCAGAGGTCATTGCAAAATTGGCCCAATCTCCACGTGGACTCATATTAATTACCGGAGCTACCGGCAGTGGAAAATCGACAACGATGGCGGCGATTCTCCATTATATCAATTCAAATTTCAATAAGCACATTGTCACCATCGAAGACCCGATTGAATTTATTCACCAAGATGCCAAAAGTATCGTAACACAACGAGAAATAGGAAGTGATACACTGAACTTTGCCAGCGCTTTAAAAAATGTCGTGCGTCAAAGTCCCGATGTCATATTTATTGGTGAATTGAGAGATATGGACACAATTCAAACGGCAATTTCCGCTGCAATGACTGGCCATTTAGTAGTAACCACCATGCATACCGTAGATACAACTCAAACCATTGAACGAATTATTAATTATTTCCCCGATCACTTGCGTGATCAGATTGCTATGGATTTTTCGTTGGCACTCAGGGGAATTCTGTCACAAAGGTTAATAGCGCTTCAATCGAAAGACGGCGCTGTCGTCTCAATGGAGATTCTGGTTGGGACTCCCTTGATTCAACGATTAATAAGTAAGCGAGAATTAGGAGAAATTGAGGGTGCGTTAAAAGCAGGAAGTGGTGATGGGATGCAAACCTTTAATCGCAATTTAACTACGCTATGCCAGGATGGATTAATTTCAATAGAAGCAGGGGCTGCAGCAGCAACAAACAAGGATGAATTTTTATTGTCAGTTCAAGGAATGGAAACTGGAATTGATACACTAAGAAATAAAGGTGATGGAAATGAATCTTTGAAAAATTTAGATATGAAAAACTTATTAAAGGCTGCCGTAAAACACAAAGCGAGCGATATCTTAATTACTCTGGATAGCGCACCAGTACTTAGAATCGATGGTCAACTAAACGAACTCGACCATGATCCTTTAACTGCAATTGATACCCAAAAATTACTGTTCAGTATTTTGACACCCACGCAACGTGGACAATTCGAAGAGGAAAAAGAAATTGATTTCGCACTGAGTATCGCAAAACTTGACAATAAAGAAACCGGCACAGAGATGAAAAATTATAGATTTCGTGTCAACGGATTCTATCAAAAAGGCGGAGTCTCTGGTTCCATAAGAATCGTTCCGCAAACTATCCCAAGTGTGGAAGAATTGCAACTTCCCGTTGTGATTCCTCAATTATCAGAAAAACATCATGGATTAATTCTTGTAACCGGTCCGACAGGTCATGGAAAATCAACCACTCTGGCATGTATAATCGATCTGATTAACACCACGAGATCCTGCCATATCATTACGATAGAAGACCCCATTGAATATGTGCATGAAAGCAAAAAGGCCATTATCGAACAACGTGAAGTCCATGCTGATACAAAAAGTTTCACCAATGCACTGAAATATGTATTAAGACAGGATCCGGATGTCATCCTCATAGGAGAAATGAGGGATCAAGAAACAATTTCTGCAGCACTGACGGCTGCTGAAACCGGTCACTTGGTGCTCGCAACATTACATACCAACGATGCAGTACAGAGTATCGACCGTATTATTGATACCTTTTCTCCCCATCAACAAAATCAGGTGCGTTCCCAACTGGCATCATGTCTAAATGCTGTCATTGCACAACGACTAGTTCCAAAGCAAGACGGCAGTGGACGCGTCGGCTGTTTTGAAATTATGTTAGGTACTCCACCGATTCATGCGTTAATTCGAGATAATCGGGCTCATCAAATTTTATCAACAATTGAAACCAGCGCAAAAGAAGGCATGATAACGATGGATAAAAGCCTTAAAAACCTTTATGAAGCAAAAATAATAAGTAGGGATACAGTGAGAATATTAGCGCGTGATCCTGCACTTATTGAGTAAATGTAACCGTTTGCAGACAGTAATTTTAAACACTTAAAAATTTGATGAAAATTATTGTCGTTCACGCTGATTTTATTTCAGATTTCGGATTTCCGGGGCAATGGTCCAAGAAAAACTTCACGATGATTCGCTAATTCGAAAATAATGACAGGTGAAAATCACTTTTGAACCAAATCGAATTGATTATAACACTGACACCTGTAAACGATTACAACAAACCAAATCAAAAAAAGTAAGAATTAGTTTACACTATGGCAACAGAATTGGATATCACTATAATCGGAGCAAGACCTAGTGGCCTAGCTTGTGGAATTGAAGCAAAAAAACGAGGACTGTCCTAGGTCATAGTTGACAAGGGGGGAATCACTGACGCAATAAGAAGATTCCCGACAAATATGACATTCTTCTCAACACCTGAATTATTGCAATTGGATAACATTCCATTTATTTCAACGAACATCCGCCCAACCCGAATTGAAGTGATGGAATATTATAGAAAGGTTGTTGAATATCGGCAGCTCAACCTACAGCTTCACACAAAAGTAACATCGATCAGCAAAGGAAAAAGTTTTTTTAAGATTTCAACCTGTGATCATAAATACATTAAATCAACTCATGTTGTTGTAGCTACTGGTTATTTCGACAACACAAATCGAGTGAATGTAGAAGGGGAAGATTTGGCCCATGAAACCCATTACTATGGAGAGCCCTAATATTATATTACAGTACGAAAAACGTTGCCGTAATCGGTAACCAAAATTCTGTAGTTGAAGCTGTACTCGATATATTCAAACGTGGAGTTAAGGTAAGTCTTATACATTGAGGGCCAACATTTAAATCCATCAAATACTGTGTACAGCCAGATATCGAGAATAGGATCAATTGATGCTATTTTTAATAGTGAAGTCCTTGAAATAAAAATAGATACTCTTGTGATAAAAAACAAAGATGATGGCCAAATACAAATCCTTAAGGCTGATTTTGTTATTGCATTTATAGGATACCGTCCTGATAAAAAAAATAATTACGAGCCGCCGGCGTTCAACTTGACGATGAAACATTGATTCCACTTTATAATCGAAATTCATTTGAGACAAATGTAACCAGTCTATATATAGCTGGATCAGTTGCTTGTGGTTGCAAGACGTGGGATATTTTTATTAAAAATGGACGTGAACATGGATATTCAATAATAGAACATAATTTTAAAGAAAAAAAGAAAGGCAAGAAACCATGAGTGAAACAGCAACATTTGGTGCCGGATGTTTTTGGGGTATTGAAGCTTATTTTGTCAAAATTAATGGTGTATCAAATACCGCAGTAGGTTATATGGGAGGAGCGCTCGACAATCCCAGTTATAAAGATGTATGCGCAGGAAATACTGGCCATGCTGAAGTTCTGCAATTAGAATATGATCCAATAATTGTATCATATAGTAATTTATTAAATGGATTTTGGTCGATTCACGATCCCACGACATTAAATAGACAAGGCCCTGACGTTGGATCACAATATCGCTCTGTCATCTTCTGTCATACCGAGGACCAAATTATCATATCAGAAAAATCTAAAATTGAATTGCAAAAATCTAAAAAATATACCTCAAAGATAGTAACTCAAATTTTACCCGCAAAAACCTTTTACCTGGCAGAGGAATATCACCAGCAGTATCTAAAGAAACACGGATTAAGATCCTGTTCAATTAATTTGTGACTGAATCTCTCAACTTCAATTACTTCTCGTTCCACTACGTCAATTGAGATCTAGCTAATTATTTACAATATATTGTCATAAATGTAAGTTATTGATGGCCACTGTGAGCTATAACTCAAGCTACACAGTTGATATATAATTTATTCAATGACAATAATTTACATTTACATTAGCGTTGTATTGCAACCTGCTTAACCATAATAGGTTACACGGCGTGGTGACGAATGCATTAGTAAGTTTTTGGAATTTAAGAGATTATACATTATTCATCACCACAATATGCATCTTATTGAAATATCATGAGTTATGATCTTTGTCTATTCGAATGCAA
>JAJFLO010000336.1 GCA_021772675.1 Verrucomicrobiota bacterium
ACCTTAAAAATTAAACTAATTTAATTTAGGTCACTACGAAATCACTTTTCGAATTTCTGTAGGCAAAAAATAGTGCGATATTTGTCAATAAAAGGTGAAAAATAGTTTTTGGGGTAGCCTTTTCTAGGCAACTTGGGTTAATGTCGGTCGATTGCATCCACTGAAAAATCATCATTTTCTATTAAGGACATTATCAAATTTTAAGGGAAAACCCGTTGAGTTATGGTTAGTTGGAGACGGGCCTTTAAATGAGGCTCTCAAAAAGCTCGCTCATGATCTAGGAATAAATAATCAAATTAAATGGATCGGTATTCAAAAGAATCCCTTTCCCTATTACAAACACGCTGATTGTTTTATCTTGAGCAGCAATTACGAAGGCCTGCCCAGTGTCGTTGTCGAATCTATATTATGCGGACTGCCGGTGATTTCTACCCGTTGCAAATTTGGCCCGGAGGAATTGATAAACGATGGAGAAAACGGTTTATTAGTACCAGTGGGAGATGAAGAGGCGATGACGAAGGCCATTAAAACTGTGATTGATGATCCCAGTAAACTGGACCGTATGAAACAGTCTTGTTTTAGCCAGGATCTTTCCCGTTTTGATGAAAAAAATGTTTACAAGTCATACGAAGAATTATTTAAAAATACTTACAACGATTTTTTGCAAAATGGTTAAGGATATGATAAGAGCCAAACCTAAATCCGTGATGGCAGGTTCAAAGAAGAATTCTACGATGAAATTTACTATGATAATTTTTCAACATCGGCTTTGTCCTGTGTTCGATTGGTTGATTTCTTGTTCTTAGTCAACTCTTTTTTACCAATGAAATTCACCTCGATATTACTGTACTTCCCCCGCATACATCCTGCTTTGGCTTCTTTATAGGTTACTCCGTCTATAGTATTTATAAAGTCAACCCGGACTGGAACTACGCCAAACGTGATGATATTTCCTTCTTCCAAGAAATTATCAACTGACAGGCTGTCTCTTGAGAATCCGAATTTGCAAAGAGCACCGAAAATTCGTTCGATATTATCTAGTGAATTTGAAAAAAATATATCGAGATCTTTCGTGAACCTTGGAAAGCCATGAAACGCAACGGCATATCCGCCGACAACCATGTAATCAACTTGATTCTCTTCGAGTAACGCTAATAACTCTTTGAAATCTTGCTGGATATTCATATAAAAAATTTCCTGCCTCGAGCCGTAGTCGTTCCAATGCGTCCAGGCGGTACTCGGGTGTTTGAGATTGCCAGAAATGTTTATCATCTTCTGCCTGCTTCTGATGAGTCGTGATCTGTATAATTTTTTCCATAAAGTGAAGGTGAGTTATGGAGAGGAATCATCAGGGGAATTTCCCTTAACTACACCCCTTTCATTTTTTTAAGTGAGGCGATTATTTTTGAGATTAATAATAGAATTCTTTTATAGAAATTACAACATCTATTGCAGGCGAAAGCTCTTTCAGCAGATTCAGGAGCGGTGAATATGCAGGTAATCTCCTCTCGTTGTAAAGATGGAGAAAACGGTTTATTAGTACCAGTCGGAGATGAGAAGGCGCTGACGAAGGCCATTAAAACAGTGATTGATGATCGCGGTAAACTTGACAGTATGAAACAGTCTTGTCTTAGTCAGGATCTTTCCCGTTTTGATGAAAAAAATGTTTACAGGACATATGAAGATCTCTTTGAAACTGTATACATGTCATGAGCAATATAGCAGCCAAGAAATTATGCTTATTGTAACAATTCTCAATTAATTTATGTGATTCCTGATAAATGTGTAATGATTATATAAGAAAAGAAAATAAAAAACTGTTAACGAGATTGGGGTCAGAATGGGGTGGATTACATTTGGACATGGATTTAATTCCAACCAAGAGTTTAGTATTATCGGGCGGCCTTGCATACGACATTAGTTTTGACCTGGAACTTATTGAAAGAAAGCAATGTTATATAATTGGCGTTGACCCAACACGTCTCTCCTCAAAAGTTATTTTTAAATATTTTCTAAAAAATTTTTCCAAAAGAAAAAATTTTCATCTTATTAGAAAAGCAATCCACGGGAAATCTGGTTTAATCATTAATTTGGGGGGACAAGCGAATACATTTTTATCCCCTCACGGTGAAAAAGCAATGACTATTTCACTCGAAGATTTACTCTATACATATGCTGGAGCATCTGTTTTAAAACTGGATATAGAAGGAGCTGAATTCCCAGCTTTAGAAAGTTTGAGTACAAAAATTAGAACACCGCAAATTGCTATAGGATTTCATGTTTGGTTAAATAGTAAATCCGATCAATATCCTAATGAAGGGGTACCCGAAAAGCTGTACACTGCGAATGATGTGCTAGATATAGTTAATAAGATAAAAAATATGGGCTATAAATTAGTTTACGAGGAACGTGAACATGAAGAAAGAATTGGCCAGGAAACACTTTTTATCAGAAGGGAATTGGCATCAAAATATAAAGATATAGATCTAACATATTGAACATCCAGACAATGGTCATCCGACTCCCCTTTTACGCTATATTTACGCAGGCAGGCAATCATAATGATAAATTGAAAGAGAACTAATGTTTAACTCCATCATTGATTTTTTTGAAATTTTTAAGGTATCTTCCGAGGCGGACTGGTAGTGTCATAAGCTTGTTAAAACTAAAGACATTGGAAAAAATTTTACCAGGAATTGATTTTAATGATTTTTTATGTTCAATAGGTTTAGATAGTAAATATCGATTCCCTTTCCTAAAGGCATATTGTGAAAGATAATCTATGTCGGCGATACACATATTTAGGCGACATGTCCAAATTTTTGATATGGCACTTGTGCAGGGGATTCCCAACCACCATAAATATAACCATCTAAAACGATTACTTCAGATAAATTCTTATGAAGGTGCATGGAAAAGAGCGCTTGGTAGTGTCGATGAATTTGATTGTGCCTCTATACAATCTTCAATTAGACGTAATTCATATGCAGTGTTAATTATTATGGTAAAATCACCACTAATATCGATTGTCATGCCATGTTATAATTCTGGTAAGTACATCAGAAATGCAGTAGAAAGTGTATTTGCAAATAAAATTCCATTGCAATTGATTGTAGTAGATGATGGGTCAAGGGACGATACATTGGATGTACTTGAGACCTATAGCAATCGTCTCTTGCTTGTCAAATCTGACCATGCAGGTGTATGTTCCGCGAGGAATAAAGCCATTGAGCATATAAAAGCACCCTATACTCTATTGCTAGATTCCGACGATGCGTTGGCGCCCAGTGCCCTGAGTTTTCTCTTAGAAAAGGCCAGTGGCAAAGATACCGAAGTTATACATGGCGATTTTTCTTCCTGGGACGATAGCATGACAGAAAGGCTGCATCTTCACCGAGTGCGGAAACTAGGAAAAAATCCAATGTCATCGTTGGCAAAAAGTAGTTTTTCACCGCCAGGCGCCGTTTTATTTTCATCTATGGCATTTGCAAGAGTTGGTGGTTTCGATCCATCACTCAAAGTTGCAGAGGACTGGGATTTTTTTATTCGTTTGGCCCGTACTGGATTCAAATTTATTAAGGTAGACAAAGAAATTTTATATTATCGACGTCATCTGGCAAGCGCGAGTAACCAGGTGTTGGATATGATTTCTTCGGGCATGGAGGTTGTTCGTCGATGTCATAGCAAGGATAGTCGCATAACTAATGATATGTACGAAGATGGGTTTCGATCCCAAGATCTGGAGAAAAATCAGTTTGGTTATTATGCTAATTGTCTTGCATTATCGTCTTTAACGTCAGACATAGACGAACTCAAAAAGCTCATACTCGATATGCCAATTCCAGCAAATCCTGATTGGAGACGATTTGGAGAAATGTATCGATTATCAATTGGCTGGAATAGCATAGCGGTGCAAGGCGACCGTGCTGAGATAAGGAGGAATGCTTATATTAGATTGATTTCCCTAGTCAAAAAGATCGCAGGGGACCAGGCTTGGGGGCGGAGGATGATAATGAGCATATTGACCCCCAATTTTATTACGCTGATGTATAGACCAGGGCCAAAAAAAGCGATTCGCCTTTTTAAGGAATGGAGATTTGCAAGGCAGATTATTGAGCAGATAGACAAATAAATGGTCCAGCCCGGTTTTCTCACAAACTTTGTGGTGAGAAAGCTTAGATTGCCTATAGTCAATAGTTTGACGTAGGCGAGCGGATGACAATGTGTCGAGACACATTAAGTTCGCGAGAAAAGTTAAACCGTTGAATTTAGGCGATATACGCTTTTGTAACAGAAGTATTATGAGAAATCCGGGCTAGAGATCATCTTCCAAGTAATAGTGGAAGTGGAGTGTAGATTGTCAGGGCAATGCTCTACGAAATGTTTCCCTGAGCTTGTCTCGAATAACATACACTCGATCAATTAATCCGCATTTCTGGTTCTTCTCGGATATCTGTAAAAATCATAGGTTTCTGATGATCCTTAGATTAGGTAGATCAAATATTTTCAACTTAAAATATTCTTGATCTCGATACCCATAAGCCTGCCTGTTCAACCAGCCAATCTTATTATTGA
>JAJFLO010000337.1 GCA_021772675.1 Verrucomicrobiota bacterium
GATTTCGTTATCCCTAATTTTTTTATTTGCGACCTCAGCGTACTTGGATTTAGTCCTAGCAGTCTGTCGGACTTAGAAAATCGATGGGAGAAAATCGTCAAATTGAGATCATTTTTGTCCAAATTTGAGGAGAATATTGTACCCCGTGGGATCAACGATAATTAGGACGAATACGAGCCAAGAATGCGTTTTTCGTACCAGACTCTTTCTAAGTCCGACAGACTGCTAACCTGATTAATTCAGGCGATTCGTCGCGAGAGCACTTAACCCGGTTTTCTCACAAACTTTGTGATGAGAAAGCTTAGATTGTCTATATTCAGTGGTTTAATGCAGACGAGCGAATGATAGTGTGTCAAGACACATTGAATTCGCGAAAAAATTTAACCGGCTTTGCCGGGGTTTTCGTCTCACATCAATTGTAACTTAAAATACAAGTGCTTATACAATCAAATCAACGAAAAACTCGGACGGGGTAAGATTCGTAGTCCCGTCTTTAGACGGAAGCCTCAGATGAGCTTTAGCGAGTCAATAGTAGCACGCACTCGCTGAAGCGTCGGTAAAACTTCCGCCTGAAGACGGAACTACAATCCAACACACACTCCTTATCAAGAGATTCTGTAGGACTTAACCGGCTACGCCGGGGTTTTACCACTAAGATTGGCAAAATTAATCCTCCTGGTGAACCTCCTATGTTATAAATTTAATTTCAGCTCGTTCGTAATCCCGCTTTTAAGCGGAAGTTTTCGGAGAGCTTCAGCGATCCGGTGTTTTTACACGCTCGCTGAAGCATCGCTAACATTTCCGCCTGAAGACGGTACTACAAACTCACCCTCTTCCAAGATAATGATTTTACTGAATATGTGCTTTTCCAGCATTAACAACAACTTAGAATACAAATTCCTATACTATCAAGTTAAGACTTTGAATTTAGATGATATACGCTATACCTAATAGAAGTATTGTGAGAAATTCGGGTTAACTCGCTCATAATAAATTAATTAGGGAAACTTTCGCAATGAAAGTAAATTTTCATTCACTGAGATGTAAAATTGAGTTAATCAGCTTATTTGAGAAAAGATTAGGGCTCGCAGAAGAATACTCATGAATTATTCAGGTTAGAGAATCGGTAACCGAAACCATGGACGGTTGTGATTAAAACAGGATGTTTTGGATCGCGTTCAATTCGTTTGCGTAATTGGGAAATGTATTGATCGAGGGTGCGGCTGTCTGAATAGTAATCAATCTCCCAACAATGTTCAAATAATTGGCTTCTGGCGAGCGGTTCATTGGCGTTATCTTTGAAGAACTGTATGATTTTAATATCTCTTATACTCAATTCAATGGTTTGATCATGACGCTGCGCCTTTAATTTAGCAGGGAATACTTTCAAATCTCCAAAAGAGTATGATTGGTCGCTTGCGACATCAACTTGACGCTCAAGACATCGGCGTGTTACTGCCCGAATTCTAGCAACCACTTCTTTAACCCCAAACGGCTTCATGATAAAATCATCCGCACCAAGTTCGAGGCCAAGAACTTTATCAATCTCCTCTGATTTAGCACTGATGAAAATAATAGGTATCGATTCATCTTTCTTTCTAATCTTGCGACAGACATCGTAACCATTTAGTTGCGGCATCATAATATCCAGACAAATGAAATCAGGTTGCACAGACGATACCATATCCAATCCTTCCTGGCCATCGGACGCGACAGATACATCGTATCCTTCTGTTTCCAGAATTTCCTTCAATCCATTGCGGGTATGAACATCATCTTCAACTATTAATATTTTCATAGATAACTCTTCATTTTTGCATCTTACTCTTACTCTTACTCTTAATTCCTAATCATATTCTACTGGTTGTCCTGAAATCACCATATTAAGTGGATTTGTTTTTTAATGTGGGAGGCGGCCTCTGGCCGGCGACAAGTTTTGAGGCTAATATCGCCGCCGGGACGGCGCCTCCCACATATAATTCGGCATATAAACTCTATTTCCTGACGACCACTAATCTAGTTTTTCACCTCCCATCTACACATAGAAAGTTGATTAAGAATTAAGAGTATGAGAAAAACAGGTTAACCTGTATTAATACTCACTTCAAAACACGTTCCTTTCGGTGTCGGAAGAATTTTTATATCACCACCATGAAGCCGTGCTAAATCCCGACTGATACTTAGCCCGATTCCGGTCCCCGTCGACGTATCAGTTAACGCACCGCCGACACGATGAAATGGTTCGAAGACCTTATTACGTTGTTTCTCCGGGATGCCGGGGCCATCATCTGAAACAGTCATAATTGCCATATTTTTATCAATCGTTTTATCAATTCGCATTAGCTTGCCATCGCTGGCATATTTTTCGACATTTGAAAATAAATTCACCAAAATCTGTTCCAAGACATCTGAGTCAAACTTAATCTTCCTTGCATCGTTTGGATTAAACTCAATATCAATATCTTTATTTTTGAATATAGGCTCAAACTGACGAATAACTGACTGAATAACATCGTCAATACGTCCAATCCGTTTATTTAATTTCAACTTTTCCTTTTGCTTCTGTGAAAGTGCCAGCACATTGCCTATTAACCGGCTTAAGCGTTGACTCTCAGAAACAATGATATCGATGTACCCTGTTACCACTTCGTCTGCATCCTGAAGTTTAGTTTCCATCAATTCGGCATATAGTCGAATATTGGTGAGCGGGCTTTTTAACTCATGAGATACCTGATTCACAAAATTTACACGTGTCGCCGCTTCGCGAATGCCTCTGTTACTTTCCTTATAAAAATAGATCCCAAGAATCGTTAACGACACCACAACACAAACAACTACTCCAATAATATTAAGACCGTAATGACCTAAAAAAGCAGTTTGAATCGCTTCATTCGACATAAAATATTTCAGTTTCCAGGCATTGAATGGATAGCTCAAATGAATCATTGCTCTTGCGGGTTCATTTTCAGCTGGATCATAGTGTCCCCATTGATAAATCACTGAATTTCGGGAATCCTCCAAAGTAATCAGTGTCTTATTGTTATCATTGATATCAGGGTTGGTGTCCGGTAATTCACCAATAAGATCAGCCATTAAACGGATGCGATTCAACTCTGCACAAATAATCACGTTCGCCGGTGTCCGATACCACATGAGAAGGTTGATGCCATTGCCCCAATACCAGGTATGCCAACCGTAATTTCGATTTTGGTTAGTACCTTGGTTATCATCTCCTGCAGAATGAGATTTTGAAACCACATCTCCGTTCTGCCAGAGTTTATTAGTGCGCTGCAAAAACTCAGTTTCTTTATGAGTTAATTGTTGTTCCTGATTTGGATAGAGGATATCCCCATTTGCATTGATCAAGACCATTTGGTTGATATACCCATGGGTTTGCGAGATTTTACGCAGTGAATCGACAGTGATCACCTCAGATGAAATCAGATTTAATATTTCTCGTTCTTTTACATTGAGAAAGTCAGCGACATGACGATCCAGATCGCTTAACTTCTCATTTAACAATGCATTAAACCTGTGGCGAATCATTGCTTGCTCGTTTTCCTTCATGCGGATACTCATCCAAGTGAGCAATCCGATCGGAACAAGAACAATGAGCAAGAATATAATTATGAGTTTCGGTTTCAATTATTTAGAACTGCTTGAATAAGATTGTTGTTTTTCGACTGAGTGTTGAGATTCCTTCATTTTCTTGCGCTGTCGATTCCAACTACTGCTATCGTCAAATTCAGATAAAAATCCTTCACTCATGGTTCGAAGTTTACCCAAAAATGACGATTTATACCTACCTTCATTTTCCCTGAGGTATTGGGTATTCTCCTGTAATAAAACTGCAGCCTCATCTTTTCTACCCTCATCACGTAACTGTACGATTTTTTTACCTGTTTCATTTGCTTCTTGCGAGACCACATCAACCATAACTTTAGCATCGGTTTTTTCCTCAACAATCTGTTGAGATTCAGTAAAACGAACCGATACCAAACTGGATAGTTTTTCAGTTGTTTTATTGACCATATTTTCATAGGACACATTAACATCTGCAATTTTTTTACTGATATTTGCAGCCGATGCAGGTACCTCCACTTCAAGAAGAACATATTTTTGCTGATCGCTATAAAGCTGATTCAGTGTTGTCGTTACCGAATTACCATATATCTGGGCATCACGGCCGAGAACGCGAATCGGTCTGATACCATGAGCACAATTTATTTTGACAATAACTTTCTGGGCGACAACCGATAAGACGTCGCCAAATTCATGGTCAAAAATACGTGCCAAATCTGAGGCATTTTCCGCAAACGCGTGATTGCCGTCACTGTTACTGGCAAGTTGAGTCATGAGATCTTCGTTATACTGCAAACCCAGCCCAATTGTTGACACTGCGATTCGCTCTCTTCCTAAGGACATACCCAATGAGCCTAATTCTCCAGGACTGCTGGGACCCACATTTGCCAAACCATCCGATAATAATATGATTCGATTCACCCGATTATGATCATAGAATTTTCTGATTTCAAATGCACCTTTGCTAACCCCCGCAAAAAGCGCTGTGCTGCCACCCGAATTAATCCTGTTGATCATTCGACAAATTGATGATTTATCCGATACCTTGGTTGCTGGAACGAGTACATTAACCGTGCTGTCGTAGGTAATAATCGAGACAATATCGTTTGGGCTCAATCGATTTACTGCCATAATGGCTGCTTCTTTGGCTTTCCTGATTTTATCACCATTCATTGACCCTGATTTATCCAGAACAATGGCGACATTGACTGGCGGCCGATCATGACTGGATTTTAGGGTAAATCCCGTCAACCCAACCTTTACGTGAGTAACCTGTTTCTTATTGGCATTCATAAACGGTTGTGCCATTGACACATCCACCGCCACCTGATCCGCAAAAAGCGGATTACCGATTATAGCAAACATTAACGATACCAATAGTGAATTATACATTGTCGATTTTATTATACGCATTCTCATAACTTAGTTCCTTTTTTCCTCTATTATATGTTTTGAATCTTAAGTACATCACAGCTGGCCGGCTGTTAATTGAGACGGGAACAAAAGTGAGAATATTCGTAAAAAATGTAAAAATATTGTAAAAATTGGACGAACCTGCATAATTCATAAACTTTTTATTACGAGTCATCATATCAGATAATATCAAAGTAATGACTCTCATGACAAAAGTTTATGAATTTTGCAGGCTAACACCTTTTCTACTAAGTGGTGGTTGTCCTGAAATTGAATATTAGGTAGAGCCTTCTCTGAAACTTAAGTAATTTTACATATGACATTGGTTCTGCAGAGTAGCATAAAGCTCCAGCTTTGTGAATAAACGTGCTAATTACAAACCGATACTTACAGCAAGACTTTTCCCACAAACGTGGACGTCTCTGTCACTTCCTCCAATCCGAATTTTCTCTTATACTAATCGAGACCGAGAATCGGAGGCCTCGAAAGTTGATCCTTTGAAACTTAAGGAATTTTAGATTGCAGATTTGTGATTTTAGATTTATAAAAACGATTTGATCGCGCAGCTGATGTTGGAGGGTCGCAGTCCTCGGCGTCCGCTACACATGACCCTAAAAAAACGGTCACTGAGGACATCGCCCCTCCAACACCAGCTGCACAAGAAAAGTTTCGCTATATATTAATTGAGGCCGCATCGCGGGCTCTAAATTTGCTCTTGCAAAAGTCTATTTGTTTTTCCAATGTGAGAGGCGGCCTGCGATATGTTTTGAGATTGATGTCACCGCCGGGACGGCGCATCCCACATTAAATCCCAGCATATCAGCTCCATTTAGGTATCCCAAAAGCGCTATACCGGAATGTATTGCAAATTGCTTGCATCTTCATGAAATATGCCTAATTTATAATTATTGGGATTACTATAATTAATGATTATAAAAGTTAGGAGTTAAAATTATGGCAACATTACAAGTTAGATCGATTGATGATCAACTCTATGAAGCCCTTGGAAAAAGGGCAACAATGGAAAACCGGTCCATTAGTCAGGAAGTCATTGCAATACTTAAAGAATACCTCTCCAGTCCTGTCAGGCACCATGAAGTTGCAACGACAGCTTTTCTCCAACTCAATAAAGACTGGGAAGATGATCGTCCAGCAAAAGAAATTGTGGATGATATACGGACCGCGCGAAAGTCCAGCAGGCGTTTCAAGGAGACTTTTTAATGTATCTATTGGATACCGATACCATTATTTATTCATTAAAAAATGAATCCAGAATGAATGAGAATTTTAAGTTACATATGAAAGATCCGAAAGCAATATCAGTGATCACATATGGAGAACTGATTTATGGTGCGGAAAAATCAAAACGACGTCATGAAAATCTGGCCAAGATTCATCGAATTGCGGAGATTTTTCCAGTAATTGATATCTCACGATCTATAATGGACACATTTGGTGCACTAAAAGCAGATCTGGGGAACAATGGGTTAGTTGTTGATGATTTTGATCTGATAATCGGTGCGACTGCGATAACCACAGGATATTGCGTTGTAACAAATAACCAGAAACACTTTAAGAAAATTACCGGTTTGAAAGTAGTAAACTGGTTAACCTAACATGAAAAGGTAGTGTGAAACGTAACCTGGAATACTACAACCTCGACATGATTATTTCAGTTGGCTATCGGGTAAAGAGTCTCACTGCTACCCGCTTCAGAATCTGGGCTACACAGCGATTACGCGAATACATCGTTAAAGGATTTACTATGGACGATGAGCGCTTGAAAAATCCGGGCGGCTGGGATTATTTCGATGAGCTGCTCGAAAGGATTAGGGAAATCCGAGCCAGTGAAAAACGATTTTATCAAAAAGTTCGAGATCCTTTTTCCCTCTGTATCATCTAACAGCCAGATCAAGGGATAAAATGGAACAATTGGCCAGTACCAATCAGGAATTAGAACTTCAATCTGTAGAAGATAAATCGAAAGCTAAATATAGGCAAATGCCTAAAACGCAATATCGCAAGTGACCCCGGGTTTCCTTTTATATATATCTTCTTATCCAATCACTGAGGCCTTTTTCGCTTAATTCGCTGGCAGCCAGGCTCATGAAAGTTTCATATAACTCGTGATCAGAAACGTTAAGATTTAAATTATTTAATTCCAGAAAAACTTCACAAACAACCACAGAAACTCTTTTATTTCCATCCAAGAATGGATGATTTCTGGAAATCCCAAATGCATAGGATGCCGCAAGATCAGCAAAGTCTGGTTCGCCGTAGTGAAAGAGATTCTGTGGTTTGTCTAAGGCAGACAAAAGTAAATTCATGTCTCGAATATCAGAATCACCACCATGTTCAATAATTTGCTGCTTATGAATGAACAGAACCAATCGACAATCAATCCATATCGGTTCCTTCATTCAGCCAACTTCCTTAGAGCATTACGGCGTTTTTTCATGATACGTTGTGCTGCTGCAGAGTTTTGAGCGAATTCAGGATTATAGGCTGATACCTCAATCCCATTTGGAGTATCCATTACAAATAACTCATCACCCTCGTCTACGTTTAATTTTTGAAGAATCTCTCTGGGAAAGACTGTCCCCATAGAGTTTCCTATTTTTCTTAATTTTAATGTCGCAGTCATAAAAACTCCTACTTATTAATGTTATAACAATTATTATAACATTTAATTGCAGAACTGTCAATTGTACAGTAGTTGTTAGGAATTTGCTCCCTCTTTGATTAAATTAAGAGCGTATTAATTTTGAGGTTTGGTTAGATTGTGGTCGAATTGATTAAAAGAAAACCCACTTGTGGGGGAAAGGATTGAACAATTTGTCTCTGCGTAAACAGCATACCAGGCGTGCAGTGTTTCTGGATCGTGATGGTACCTTGATTGAGGATCGTGGGAACTTGCGCTTACCAACGGAAGTGATTTTCTTCGAAAGCACGTTTGAGGCGCTGCAACGACTTCAGGAGCGGTTTTTATTGTTTATTGTGACCAATCAGATGGGCGTCGCAGATGGTGCTTTGACAATAGAGGAAGTTAATCAGGTAAACGAACATCTTGTGAAACAACTGGCAAACAGGGGTATTCAGATAGTAGACGTATATTGTTGCCCTCATAAACGATCCGATGATTGCGAGTGTATTAAACCGAAACCGTATTTTTTACATAATGCTGCAGCGCAGTATTCCATTGATCTCAAGAATTCCTATGCCATTGGCGATCATCCCCATGATGTAGTATTCGCTGAAAATGTCGGAGCAATAGGAATTTATGTTCTAACCGGCCATGGCGCCAAACATCAAAACGAACTAAACGGTGACGAACTGGTTTTACCGAGCATCGCCGAGGCAGCCGATTGGATTCTGGATCAATAGGAAATACTCAAGTTTTGATTCCGAGTTTTCTTATTATGAAAACATTCCCTATCTATTGAACAAACCCAATCATAAGGGAATATTATCAGGAACATGGGATGAAAGTAATAAAAATGAAATTTTTTCCAACGCTTAGAATTATAAAATCAACGGCCCCGCTGCAGCCGAGCTGTTAAGTGAGACAGCTCGTCAATGACGAGGGTGTTCCAAAGAACACGTCAACCGTCGGAGAATTAAACCCACGAGTGGGATTAATAAAAGTAGATAACAGAATTTTGACATCCGGAATTTCGAAGGGTTAATAATGGCTAAGAAAAAAATAGCATCAAAAAATGATAAAGGCTTCGAGGAATCTTTGTGGGATTCAGCGAACCGACTACGGGGCAGCGTCGAGCCTTCGGAGTACAAGCACGTGGTGCTGAGCTTGATCTTCTTGAAGTTCGTTTCGGACAAATTTGAGGAGCGGCGGGCGGAGCTGATCGCAGAGGGTAAGGAGAAATACACCGACATGGTGGAGTTCTACACCATGCAGAATGTCTTCTACCTGCCGGAGACTTCCCGTTGGAGCTATATTCAGCAGCACGCCAAGCAAGACGATATCGCAATCAAGATCGACTCCGCCCTGACAGCGGTTGAAAAAAGCAACGCTTCGCTCAAGGGTGCCTTGCCGGATAACTACTTCTCCCGCCTCGGACTGGATGGCAGTAAACTCTCGGCCCTGATCGATGCGATCAACAATATTGACACGGTCAAGGACAAGGAAGAGGACGTGGTTGGCCGAGTCTATGAATATTTCCTCGGCAAGTTTGCCGCCTCTGAGGGCAAGCTGGGGGGCGAGTTCTATACGCCCAAGTGCGTGGTCAATCTGATTGCGGAAATGATCGAGCCCTACAAGGGCAAAATCTACGACCCCTGCTGCGGCTCAGGCGGTATGTTCGTGCAGTCGCTCAAGTTTGTTCAGAGTCACCACGGCAATACCAAGGACATCTCGGTGTACGGGCAGGAGTTCACCTCTACCACCTACAAGCTGGCCAAGATGAATCTTGCGGTGCGCGGGCTTTCAGGCAACCTTGGAGAAGTCCCCGCCGACACCTTCTTTAAGGATCAACACCCCGACCTGAAAGCCGATTACATAATGGCCAATCCCCCCTTCAACTTGAAGGAATGGCGGGCTGCCGACGAGCTGGTTCACGACTCGCGCTGGAGCGGCTACGAAACCCCGCCCACCGGCAATGCCAATTATGCCTGGATTCTCCACATGGTCTCCAAGCTATCCGAACACGGCGTGGCCGGCTTCGTTCTGGCCAATGGCTCCATGTCGACCAACACCACCGGCGAAGGCGCGATCCGCCAAAAACTTGTGGAGAACGACCTTGTAGACTGTATGATTGCCTTACCAGGGCAGCTTTTTTATACGACGCAAATCCCGGTCTGCCTCTGGTTCCTCGCCAAGGATAGGTCAGGTGGGCAATCACCCTCATCCCCAGCCCTTCTCCCAAAGGTAGAAGGGGAAAAAGACTCCCCCTCCGACGGAAGAGACACTAACAAACCTGGCGGCGAAGCTCCTCTACCTATGGGAGAGGCGGGGGTGAGGGTAAATAATACTTTCCGCGATCGTCGCGGAGAAGTATTATTTATTGACGCCCGTAAAATCGGCTCGATGATCAGCCGCACCCAAAAAGAACTCCTTTCTGAAGACATCGCCGCCATTGCCAAAACCTATCATGATTGGCGGAGCGCAAGCCCGCTGGCGAATGATGAGTTAGAAATTATGAATGATGAATTAAATAAATCTGCTACAACTCAGCCTTCATCACTCATAAATCATAATTCGTCCGCGTATGCGGACGTCCCCGGGTATTGCAAATCAGCACGCTTAGAAGAGATCAGAAAACATGATTATGTCTTAACCCCGGGGCGTTACGTCGGTGCGGCAGCAATCGAAGACGACGGCATTCCTTTTGAGACCAAGATGACCGAGATGAGCCAGACGCTCTACGCCCAAATGGCCGAGTCAGCCAAACTCGACGAAGTCATCAAGGCCAACCTTTCCAATCTCGGTTACGCTCCAAACGAAGAAAGTGCGCAATAATGGCCAAAAAGAATACATCGTTTGATGTCCAAGGCACCGTCGTCAAGATTCAAACCACTCGAAAAAAGGACTCCGCTGAGTCTATTTGCCTAACCGACATGGTGAGTGGATTTGAAGGCATAGGTGCCTTCATAGAAAACTGGCTCAAGAATAAAGATACTATCCTCTTTCTCGACATTTGGGAGCAAATCAACAACCCGAATTTTAATTCCCCAGAATTCGAGGGAATTAAAAATGAAGCCGGGCTCAATAGTTTTACACTCACTCCCAAGCAATGGGCAGATGAATTATGAATTATGAGTTATGAATTATGAGTTATGAATTAAAAATACAGTCAGCATTTAGCACTCGCCATTCAGTGATTATGGAGGTCTTAGGTTATGGAGAGTGATATTATCGCAAACACTCAATATCGGGAGTGGCTCAAGGAGCTGAAACAGAAAGTTCGCTTGTCCCAACTCACGGCGGCAGTTGCGGTCAATACGGCGCTGCTGAAGTTTTACTGGGAACTTGGCGCTGATATTGTAAAACGTCAGAAAACGGCTAAATGGGGCAGTGGCTTCCTGAAGCAATTGAGCGCAGACCTGATGGCAGAATTTCCGGATATGAAGGGATTTTCTAAGCGAAACCTTGAGTGCATTCGCCAATGGCACCTTTTTTATTCTGAAGGAATTTCCTGTTCAGAAACAGGATTAAGTCAAATTGTGCAACAGCCTGTTGCGCAATTATCCGAACAGCTTTTTCCACAATTGGTGAAAATACCATGGAGGCACAACTTAGTCATTATCTCTAAATGCCAATCTCTGGAGGAAGCCATTTTCTATGTGAAGAAAACTTTAGATAATAACTGGAGTCGTGCCGTGCTTACTCACCAGATCGAGAGCGGACTGCATAACAGTGAAGGCAAAGCCATCACCAATTTCTCTCAGCCCCTTCCAGCACCATACCCCGGTTTTAATCCCGTCGAATTCGACGGGATTAAAAAGCAATCCGGGCTCAATAGTTTTACACTCACTCCCAAACAATGGAAAGAGAAAAACCCTGACAGTCAAGGAAATATCCGCGACCACGCCGGCATCGAGCAACTCCCCCTCCTAGCGAATGTCGAGTCGATGAACGCAGAACTTATACGTAGGGAGCTCAGCGCGCAAGATCGGCTTCTCAAGCTCAATGCCATCGCATTCCGACAGATGAAATCACTCACAACAAACGTCTCACTGGCAAAACAACTTCCTAAAAATGGATAATCAAATCAAAATGACCGAAATGAGCCAGACGCTTTATCAACAAATGAAAGACTCGGAGAAGCTAGCCCGCATTTCTCACAGGAAATCTACTGCAACATCGTCTCAGGCAGTATTTATCAAAGATGCTCTGTCAACTGTCCTCGACATACTGTTGAGTATGTCTCCGGAATTTGTCTATCGCATCTTCCACAACTACAACATGATACGACGTTTCGCGACGACTTCCTGTGAGAAATGCGGGGTAGACAACGTAATCAGAGAAAATTTGAGCCACTTAGGATTTGGAGGAAAAGCATGATTGAATACGAAAAATTCCAAAAAGCCCTCAAACATCTTGAGGTGCAATATCAGAACCACACCCACCTTGGCGAGGATCAGCCTCCTTTGATCATCGAAGGTATCGGCGAATCCGTCATCCAGCGCTTTGAAACCTGCTACGATTGCATGTGGAAAGTACTCAAACGCTACTTAATCGAAGAACTCGGACTTCCTGAAGTACCAAACAGTCCCAAGCCCATTTTGCGTATCGCCTATGAAAACGATCTCTTTGCCTCCGATCTCAGTCAATGGCTTGCCTATGCGGACGCGAGAACTTCGACTGCCCATGACTATAGCGGGGAGAAAGCCGCAGATGCACTCGAATTGATGGATGGTTTTGTTGACGATGCCATCGGACTCTACCAAACCATGAGCGGGGAAACATGGGAGTGACCGGCGCCATCGATATCACCGGCGACCAACGCAAGACTATTTTGGGCTTGCTGAAAATGTATTTGCCGAATGTCACCGTGTGGGCCTATGGCTCTCGCGTTAAATGGACGGCGCGCCCGCAATCAGACTTGGACATGGTCGCTTTTGCATCGCTCGACCAAAAGAGGCAGGTTTCAGATCTTGTTGAAGCCTTCGAAGAAAGTACCCTTCCGTTCCGAGTTGATCTGTTTGTCTGGGACGAGGTGCCTGAGCAGTTCCGAGGGAATATTGAGTCGGAACATGTGACGTTGCAGGAGGAGAGCAAGAGATCATGGGTTATGGGAAGTGAGTGGACCGAAGCGCAACTAAACAAAGTCGCAAAATTAGTTGGTGGCTTTGCTTTTAAGAGTAATGAATTCACACGCGATGGTATGCCTGTCGTAAAGATAAAAAATGTGCGACATGGAGATATAGATCTTTCTGACGTTGATTATGTCTCTGAAGAATCTGCTGAAATATGCTCAAGATTTTTCGTCAAAAATGGTGATGTTCTAATCTCAATGACAGGCTCCAGAATACAAGCTCCAGCATCCATCGTCGGTAGAGTCGCTCGACACACTGGGGCAGATGACTCCTTTCTCATTAATCAACGTGTAGGACGATTTCTAATACACAAAAAAGACAAGTTAGATCTACGCTATTTATACTACTATTTCAGTCAAAGAAATACTCAACTTGAACTTGTTTCGATAGCCACAGGAAGCGCGAATCAGGTCAATTTGAGTGCAACTCAAATCGAATCTTTGGAAATCCCACTCCCACCTCTCCCCGAACAAAAAGCGATTGCTCACATTTTGGGATCATTAGATGACAAGATTGAGTTGAATCGGCGGATGAATGCGACGCTGGAAGGGATGGCGCAGGCGCTCTTCAAAAGCTGGTTTGTTGACTTTGATCCAGTGATTGACAACATTTTGCTGAAGAACATGGCAAAGTGTCCCTCAGCTAACCTCTCCCAGAGGGAGAGGAACTTGCCGACTCAAAGAGGCTCTTCTCTCCGCGAGAGCAGCGCCACCACCTCATCAGGCTCCTCTACCTTTGGGAGAGGCGGGGGTGAGGGTTATATCTATAATGGAATCCCGGAAGAATTTGCAACGCGTGCAGCAATTCGCCGATCAATACTGGAAGAAAATCAAAATGATGAATTAGGAATGCTGAATGCTGAAAAAAACAATTCAAAATTCATCACTTATAATTCATCATTCTCCTCTCTTTTCCCCGCCGCCTTCCAACATACCGAATCCATGGGCTGGATCCCTGAGGGGTGGGAAGTGATACCATTATCTAATTTCGAAATAATAGTAACGGGGAAAACTCCCCCTAAGGCGATTGATAACGCCTTTGGAGAAAACTCGATGTTTCTTACACCAACAGATTACAATGGAGATATTTTAACCATAGAAACAAAGCGGCGACTGAGCACACAAGGAGAAAAATCAATTCGAAGTTCAAGGATCAAAAAAGACTCAATATGTGTAACATGTATTGGAAGCCAGATGGGACGCACGACTCTTGTTACTGAAGAAGCATTCACCAACCAGCAAATCAATTCAATTTCTTCGAGAAGTCTTGTCCATCAATATTACATTTTGATAAACTTGAGATTGCGGCAAGATGAGATTTTTGCAATAGGCAGCAGCGGCTCCACAATGCCTATAGTCAACAAGGGTACCTTTTCAAAACTACCTATTCTTAAACC
Organism: Verrucomicrobiota bacterium; assembly: GCA_021772675.1. Lineage (GTDB taxonomy): Bacteria > Verrucomicrobiota > Lentisphaeria > JABSQK01 > JAJFLO01 > JAJFLO01. The sequence continues at coordinate 14,168 of JAJFLO010000337.1, forward strand.
TAACGAAGATACGCTAGAAATGTATAACAAGTACTCTTTTCCAGTTATGGAGAATATAAAAAACAACAGCTCTCAAATCCAAACCCTCACAAAACTCCGCGACACCCTCCTCCCAAAACTCATCTCCGGAGAGCTCCGTATTCCCAGAGCTGAAAAACTAGCCGAGGAGGTGATGTTATGAATAAGGTGAACCCATGGAATCCATTCGAGGATCGTCCACGCCCAACACTAGACTGCCTCATGCACGAAGCAATACTTGTGCAAGCATGGAAGAAGACCCATGACTATATACGTAGCCATAACTGGTATTCAGACGTTCTTGAGCTCGACATCTCGACAGCTACTTTGCCTGAAATGATTCAAGAATGGCAGGAAGATTTCACCAGCCATGGACCCAATTCGCTCAAGCCTAAGCCCATGAGAGCGGTGCCTGCCCCAAAAGGCTGCTCTTGGGAATTTGGCCCCGAAGCAAATGGGAACCCGGAATGGCGCCCACAATTACCTCAGAAAGATAAGCCTTATCATCTCCGCCCTCTCGCCCACTTAGATATCAAGGCACAGAGTTTGGCATCCGCATTGATGCTCTGCCTTGCAGATGTTGTCGAAGATGCTCAAGGAAATCCAACACCTTTGAAGGGGGATGGGGAAATTTATTACCGCACTGTTAGTTACGGAAATCGCCTATTCTGCGATTGGGGAAATGATAATAACGGTCCCGCAAATTTTCGATGGGGAAATGCAAACTGCTACCGTAAATACTTCTTGGATTACCAGACATTCCTAGAGCGACCCAAGGAAATTTGCCGACAGATTCAGAATAAGGGAGAAGAGGACAACAAGCTCGCTGTGGTGTCTCTAGACCTCACTGGATTCTACGATTACGTGGATATTGGCCAGCTTCTTGAACGGCTAAAACAACTCTGCGAGGACAAAGGCATCACTCAAGACCATTCCTTTTGGGAGGCGGCAGAAGCAGTCATGTCATGGGAATGGCACTCCAGCGATCAGAATTCCTTCACCACAGAACAAGTCTTCCGCAACGGGCTTCCTAAGGGACTCCCTCAGGGACTCGTAGCGAGTGGGTTCTTTAGTAACGTTGTGATGAACGAATTTGATGGGGCTTTGACAAACAACGCTCCGCATCTAATTCACGACTTACTAGCCAAGTCCTCGGCACCAAAAATCAAGGTCCTAGATTACTGTCGATATGTCGATGACATGCGACTGGTCGTCAGCCACTCAAAGACAGTCGATCGCGGCGCAATCAAAAAAGATATTTGTCAAATTATCAATAGCCTACTTACCGAGCATCGCACTGGCCAACAATGCAATGACGCAAAAACAGATTATCTCAGCACAGAATCAATCGAATCCAAGGGTAGCGATGCAATTATGATGAAGTCCATACAGACTGCGATGAGCGGACCAATGGACTCAAGATTGATGGAGGAAACTTCAATCATCCTGAGCGGCCTGCTTAACTCGGTCGATGATTTAAGAACCCCGGGCGCCACGGATTCATCGTTCGCTCCGTCGCTGGAACTAGCCAAGGTTCATAGGCAATCAAGGGAAGTCCGAGACGACACCATCGTCCGTTTCGTGAGCTACAGACAACTCAAAATGTTGCGCGCGCGCAGGGAGCAACTAGGTGTTGAGGCCCCTCCAGAAGACACCCTGCCAATCGATGCTGAAATCGAAATGGCTGCACGTAAAATGGTTCATCTTTGGACGCATGATCCATCGCTAAGCATCGTACTCAGACATTCCCTAAAGCTCTTCCCGCACCCTGCAATTTTTGATGCCGTCAGAAAAGCAGCTGAGCCATACTTTGACGAACAAGACCGCAACCTTGGTACAGCAAGACTTGTTGCTCTCTATAACATCGCAGACCTTCTAAAGTCAGCAGTAATCGACATCCTACGTCAGCCTGTAGCAGAACTTCTTCCCCATGGATGTGATGTAAGTCAACTCAGCGAAGGAGTCGCCAATTTGGCTAAAATGGCTCTGATGAAAAAAGACCTCCCTTGGTATCTGCATCAACAAGCCGCCCTTGCTCTCATTTCACTCGATCAAGCAAGCGATGCCTATGAGGCTCTTAGCAAACTAGACGGCTCAGCCGTCGACAATTACCTGCTGCTCGCCAAAAAACGATTAAATCCTCGTGCTTCGTTGCTCACGAAGAATGATAAAGCTTTCGCCGCTGTTGCCAGACAATTTCAGCCATCGCCAGCCACAATTCCCCCTCAATCACGCGCCTATCCGCGGCGAAATGGCAAGTGGAATGCACTCGGACGCCTTCTCGAAGCTCCCTCCAATCCCTTCGTTCATGAACATGCAACCCTCCGCCTCATTGAGGAGATCCTGAAACAACACGCTGAATTCGGCTTAGGCAAAACACCACTTCCACCGGGCTCATTTCAAGTCAATTGCCCAGATTGGCCTGCACTTGCCGACCCAACGCAGAATACGGCGCTGGATGTACAACTAGCAGAAAATCCAAATACAGATTTCATCGACGTCTACACCCCTCCCGACTGGGTAACTGGGAAACGGCGCTGGCTGATGACTTTAGGTATGCTTGCACGCTCCGCATTTATTGGTAATCAAGACTATACGGAAGCATGGCGAGACGCATCTTCTTCGATTTCAGGATATCAGGGTATTCGTACCTCTTGGGCTAAACGCCGCTACGGTATGTTCCAGCGCTCAGATGGCCTTGCGGGGCCATCTGCAAACTGCTCTTCATGGTTTTCAGAACTCTTATCTCGTCTTCTGCCTTGGCCAGGTGCATTGGTCCATGAGGTGTCATTGAAGGGGTGGGATAACGTTCAAACACCTAACGATCTGCTTAAGGTTATCAAACAGCAACGGGAAGCACTGAAAAAATCTTATGCACGAGCTTCTCGAATACCCGTTTACACGCATGAGATTGGTCAAGAATTTTGTGATGATTCAAAGCTTACAGTTGTGATGATCCAAACGGTCCTTCCCAAAAGAACGGATTTTAAAACTTATAACCTAGATCTCAGTGACCCGAAATACCTTAAGCGTCGAAGAGATCATCTAGCCGCAATGCTGAGGCTCGCCGAATCTCATTTGAAGACGAGAAAAACATACGGAGAAGTTACACGAGCCCACATCACGCTCATTCCTGAATTCTCAGTTCATCGCGATGACCTGTACTTAGTCGAACGGTACGTGGACCGTACAAAATCGATAGTGTTCTGCGGGTTAGTCTTTCACCCACATCCAATCAATCAGAAACAGATTGTGAGTTCAGGGCGATGGGTTATCCCTGACGTACGTTCTCAAGGCAGGGATATCCGCCATTTTTACCAAGGTAAGGAGCATATGTCCGAAATCGAGCGCGATTACAACGTCAAGGGATATCGCCCCTATCAAATCGTGTTTTCAGTAAGAAGTAAGGACAACAAGCAGTCCTACAAACTCACCGGTAGTCTCTGTTACGACGCGACTGATCTAAGCCTTGCCGCTGATCTACGTAACCACACTGATTTCTTTATCGTTGCCGCAAATAACCAAGACGTAGGGACCTTTGATAGTATGGCCTCATCACTAAATTACTTGATGTACCAGCACTATGCGATTGTCAATTCTGGAGAGTTTGGAGGAACACTTATCCATGCCCCCTATAAGGAACATTATGAGCGGATTTTGACCCACCAACACGGAGGGTTACAAGCATCCATCTCTATCGCAGAAGTAAGTCTCTTAGACTGGATAAATGCACCAAACAAACCTCGACCTCCAAAAGGTCGAAAAACAAAAATTTCACCTCAGGCAGTCAAAGAAATGAAGGCGCGTCCGGCGGGAGTAACCAGAAGATAATCGCAAGCAAACAATACAGTTTCGCGCCCAACCTTTCCCGTGCCGACAGATAAACAAATCAATTGCGACTTAAACAGTATATTTAATGAAATTCACTGAATTCAAATTAGAAACAGCGATCGTTGAACTCCTCGGCGAGGGGGGCTATCCGCGTGCTGGGTTAGACGATCACTTACAGATTTCCCCGAATAAGCTTCAGTGGACAACGAGAGAATTGAAATATGTCTGAGCATCAGAACGTCGAATGGAAGGAGCGCTGGCGGGACGAGTATCTCAAGTGGATCTGCGGTTTTGCCAATGCCGAGGGCGGCGTACTAGTCATTGGCCGGAACGATAAGGGCGTGGCCATTGGCGTAAAGAACGCTGAAATACTGCTCGAAGAGCTGCCGAACAAGGTTCGGGATGTGCTCGGTATTATGGTCGCTGTCAACCTGCTAATAGAAAAGGGTAAGGAGTTGATAGAGATTCGTGTTGAGCCTTATCCCAGTCCGATTAGCTACAAAGGCGAATACCATTATCGCAGCGGGAGCACCAAACAGGAATTGAAGGGGGCGGCATTACACCGTTTCCTGGTGCGCAAGCAGGGCAGACATTGGGATGATGCACCGGTGCCGGGGTTTGATGCCAGCGATTGTAGTCGAGATGCATTCCAGTTATTCAAGGCCAGGGCCGCGAAAAGTGGACGCGTTAGTGAACAGGCGCTGCATGACGGCGATGAGTCATTGCTGGAGAACCTGCAACTCAGGGATGGGCAATACCTTAAGCGAGCAGCGACCTTGCTCTTCTTCGACAAGCCGGAAAGGCACGTCGCCGGTGCCTACATCAAGATCGGCTTTTTCGTGACCGATGATGATTTGCGGTATCAGGATGAGATTCACGGCAATCTATTCGGGCAGGTAGAGAAAGTGCTTGAGATCATGTTTTCCAAATACCTGAAAGCCTATATCAGTTATGAAGGCCTACAGCGGGTGGAGACGTTTCTGTTCCCTTATCCGGCCGTGCGTGAAGCCCTGCTCAATACCGTGGTACATAAGGATTACAGCAGTGGTGTGCCCATTCAGATCAGTGTGTACGATGACAGAATCGTGCTGTGGAATTCCGGGCAGCTACCGCAGGACTGGACTATTGAACGGCTACTGGGAAAGCACCCATCAGATCCCTACAACCCACTTATTGCCGGCGCTTTTTTTCGTGCCGGCTATATCGAATCATGGGGTCGCGGCATCGAAAAGATCAACAGCGAGTGTCGCGAGCATGACATCCCCGCGCCCGATTTCGACTACGGATTGTCGGGGCTGATGCTGACCTTCCGTGCCAATCCTCGCCGCCTGAAGGAAATGCTGGATGAAAAGGTCGGTGAAAAGGTCGGTGAAAAACTGACTGCCAACCAGCAATGTATTCTTGACCTGCTGATCCAGCATCCAAAGATGGCTGCGACTGAGATGGCAGATATCGTTGGGATTTCCAAGCGCAAGATTGAGGAAAATATTGCCAAGTTGAAAAAAATGGATCGCCTGAAGCGCGTCGGCCCAGCCAAAGGCGGGCATTGGGTGGTGCTGGTTAATAATGAATTATGAATGCTGAATTATGAGTGCTGAAATAGAAATTAAAAAACGGAGTTTTGCGTTTGCAGTGAGAATTGTAAGACTTTGCCGGGTTCTGGAGCAGCAAGGAAATGTATCGAGAACGCTGGCTAATCAATTGCTACGGTCTGGGACTTCTATTGGCGCAAATATCGAAGAAGCGCAAGCTGAACAAAGCAATGCAGACTTTACCGCCAAGATGTCAATTGCACGAAAAGAGGCACCGGTAATGCACCATAATTCATCATTCATCCCTCAGAATTCATCACTCGCGCCCGATTTCAACTACGGAATGTCTGGGCTGATACTGACCTTTCACGCCAACCCTCGTCGACTGAATGAAATGCTGGAGGGAAAAGATTGGACGGATGTGTCCACTACCCCAAAGACTACCCAAGAAACTACCCAAGAAAAAATCCTCCACCAGCTTCGCACAAGACACGAATCCACACGAAAAGACTTGGCGGAAGTAGTGGGGTTGACTCCCGACGGGGTGAAATATCACTTGGATAAATTGCGCAAGGCTGGCGTTATCCAACATACCGGCCCGACGAAAGCGGGACGATGGGAGGTGCGGGGTAATGATGAATGATGAATGATGAATTATGAATTATGAATTATGAATTATGAATTATGAATTATGAATTATGAATTATGAATTATGAATTATGAATTATGAATTATGAATGATGAATGATGAATGATGAATGATGAATGATGAATGATGAATGATGAATGATGAATGATGAATGATGAATGATGAATGATGAATGATGAATGATGAATTATGAAATTGATATCAAGAAACGGAGTTTTGCGTTTGCAGTGAGAATTGTAAGACTTTGCCGGGTTCTGGAGCAGCAAGGAAATGTATCGAGAACGCTCGCTAATCAATTGCTACGGTCTGGGACTTCTATTGGCGCAAATATCGAAGAAGCGCAAGCTGGACAAAGCAAAGCAGACTTTACCGCCAAGATGTCAATTGCACGAAAAGAGGCCAGGGAGACGCTTTACTGGCTCAGGCTTCTTACCGCAACTGACACAGTGGAGGATACAAAAATTTCGGAGTTACTCAAGGAGTCGGACGAACTAGTCCGAATCCTGACAAGCATAGTTAAAACTGCACAGACACGAGGCACCAGTAATGGAAAATAATTCATCATTCATCACTCATAATCAGCATTCATCCCTCATAATTCATCCCTCGCCCCCGGCGCCAATTCTGCATTCAGCAATGATCATTCGCCAGCGGCGGTCGGCGAATTCATTCTTTATATCACGGAGGATGGACAATCACGCGTGGAATGTCGTTTTGAGAACGAGGAAATCGACGAAATGGCAACCTGTAAGGATTACTTACAAGTTCGCCAGGAAGGTTCTCGCGCAGTCCGCGAACCCGTAAAGCACTACAGCAGTTTAGAGGTAATGTTATGAGCGATGGCATAAATAAAAATCAGGATTCAGAATTGATCATTAATCATTCGTCTCCATCTTACCCATCCGAGATCCTTTTTTACGAACTTGATACTGAGAACTTTCGCATGGAAGTGCAGACGGATGGTGATACTGTGTGGCTGTCGCTCAAGCAAATGGCAGAACTTTTTCAGCGGGATAAATCTGTTATCTCGCGCCACATCAAAAAGGTGTTTGCCGAAGGTGAGTTGGAGCGCACTTCAGTTGTTGCAAAATTTGCAACAACTGCTGGAGATGGCAAGACCTATCAGGTTGAATACTTCAACTTGGACGTCATTATATCGATTGGCTATCGGGTGAAGAGCCATCGTGCCACCAAATTTCGGATCTGGGCCACACAGCGAATCAAGGAATACCTGATCAAGGGTTTTACCATTGATGACAAGCGCCTCAAAGAAGCAGGAAAAAGCCGCTATTTTGAGGAGTTGCTCGTCCGCATACGCGATATCCGCTCGTCAGAGAAAGTCTTCTGGAGAAAAGTGCTGGATATTTTTGCCACCAGTATCGACTACGACCCCAAAGTTGAAGCATCTCAGGATTTCTTTGTCAAGGTGCAGAATCAATTACATTGGGCCGCCCATGGCCACACAGCCGCTGAGATCATTCATGATCGGGTCGATTCGAATCAACCAAACATGGGGGTGACTAATTATTCTGGCAACAAGCTGCTGAAGCGGGATATTGAAATCGCCAAAAATTACCTGAACGAAGACGAGTTGAATTTGCTCAATCGCATTGTGACCGCATATCTGGAATTGGCTGAAATCCAGGCACTCAATCAGGTCGCGATGACCATGCAAGACTGGATTGAACGACTTCAACAATTCCTGGCTATGACTGGGCGTGACATTCTCACCCATGCCGGAAGAATAAGTCGCGACGAGGCACTGATCAAAGCCCACACGGAGTATACAAAATACAAATCTCTGGAACTTTGCGGCCCTAGCGAAGCCGAGAAACACTTCATCGAAAGCACTGAAAAAGAACTCCAGGCGCTGGAAGCCAAGCGCAAAAACACGCAGACAAAATCATGAAATTCACCGAAACCCAACTCGAAGCGGCAATTATCGAACTCCTCGGCGAAGTGGATTATCCGCATGCGGTGGGTGAGACCATTGAGCGTCAGCCACAAGAGGTGCTGATCAAAGCGGATCTGCGGGCATTCCTGAAAAGGCAATACGAAAAGGACGGAATTACGCCAAGTGAAATAGAGGCGGTGATTCGGAAATTGGAGGCCTTTTCAGCTGCGGATCTCTACGAAAGTAATAAGGCAATCATGAAGCTGGTATCAGATGGGTTCCTGCTAAGACGTGAACCCACCCTCACCCCTGCCCCCTCTCCCAGTGGTAGAGGGGGATCTTTAAGCTCTTCTCCCCTTGGGAGAAGCGGGGATGAGGGTATCGAGTCTCGACGAGATCTCTTTATCCAGCTGATCGACTATTCAGACTTGGCGACCTTTCGGGAACCTAAGGCAGGCGAGGTGCCGTTGATCGTGGCGGAGGAAACTGAGGTCTACAAAAAAAAGAGCGGGAACATTTTCAAAACGGTAAATCAACTGGAGATCACCGGCTATGAGAAGCGGATACCCGATGGTATTCTCTACATCAATGGGCTGCCGTTGGTGGTGTTTGAATTTAAGAGTGCGATTCGTGAGGAGGCGACGATTCACGATGCCTTCGTCCAACTGACTGTACGTTACAAGCGCGACATCCCGGAGCTGTTTAAGTACAATGCGTTTTGCGTGATTAGTGACGGGGTGAATAATAAAGCGGGTTCCTTTTTCGCGCCCTACGAGTTCTTCTATGGATGGAGGAAGACGGGAAGCCGTCACCCAATGTCGTTAAGTTAAGCCATTGTGGAAAAGTCAAGTTGAAAACGCAGTGTTTTCAATGAAATAAATATTCCATAAACAATTGAATACAAGCATATTACGTGCTATATTCAAGCATGATGGATAATAAAAACAATAC
>JAJFLO010000338.1 GCA_021772675.1 Verrucomicrobiota bacterium
ACGAAATAACTATTAAGTATTTTACAAATTAGCAATATGTCGCCACTTCGCGGAGGCTTTCTTTAAATGCATTTGCTTCGTTAGTAAGCAGTTGCAGTAGTCACTACAGCTAAATACTTACTGCCTCGCAACTACATTCAAAAAAAACCTTCACGGATTCAGGATTAACATTTTACAATATCAGGAAATCGGAGTTCATAGTTTGGAGTTCCGCGTTTACGCGGCATTTCGTAATTACAGCCGCTTAAAAACGGAACTCCAAACTAAACAATAACCATTATATAAAAAAATGGATAAATTAATCTACTCACCTATATCGCCCGCAACACTCCATATCTCAACTCCTCCACTCGCTTCATTTTTTTCGCAAGGTCGACCGAATGAGTTACCATAATAAAACTGATGCGTTCTGTCTGATTCAAATCAAGCAAAAGATCAATTAGTTCATTAGCAGAATTCTGATCAAGAGCGCCAGTGGGTTCGTCAGCAAGGATGAGTTTCGGTTTATTAATTAGTGATCGAACAACGGCCACACGTTGACGTTCTCCACCCGATAAATATGATGGATAATACGCAAGTCGTTTGCTCAATCCAACCTTGTCTAAAAGATCAACCGCATAATCTTTCGCATTATGTTTGGAGTTGGTATTGCCAGGCACCAGCGTCGGCATCAAAACATTTTCAAGAACATTGCATTGGGGAAGTAGGTGGTGATCCTGAAAAATCAGACCAATTTCCTGATTTCTATAGTTTGCCAATTCTTCCTCATTGAATGTGAATAAATCCTGATTGTCAAACATTACGCACCCGGACGTAGGTGAGTCCAAACCCGCTATGATATTGAGTAATGTACTTTTACCCGAACCAGACGGCCCGATTATTGATACCGATTCACTTGCATTAAGAATCAAATTCGATCCATTCAAAATGTTAGGGCCAGATGACTCTAATCCAGGCTGATTGTATTGCTTATGCAGGTTTTCAATTCTTAATAATATCGATTCTGTTGACATAAGATGTTTTCGTTTTTTATCCGTGTTCATCTGTACGACTATCTATCAAATTCTTGTTTTTTTAGCAAGGTTTACGTCCTAACTATCAGTGTTACGGCTAATTACCAAATTAAAAAAGCTGCCCACGAATCACCTAGCGCAGCCGTTGGCCGCAAACAAAATTTAACTTAACCACGGATTTTCACGGATCGACACGGATACAAAACGTAGTAGATCGCGCTGCTCATACTGAGAGAAATTCGCCGCGGCAAACTCTCTCTCAGACTCTTTTCCTAAAACTTTTCAACTCTAACCATGTGAAAGTCCAGAACTTCATTTCTGCGTCATAACCAATTCATAAAAAATATTTGGGATATGACTTCAGTTTAAAAACTTGTCAAAAAAACAAAGTTTTTACTGATAGTAGTACGAATCTTCTCGAATTTGTATCCACGGTTACGCGGAGCGAAACCGTGGATACGGTTCTTGTCTTCCTTCTATTCGTGAAGATTCGCGTGATTCGTGGGCCAAAATCTTTGTTCTTTTGGTTCTGCTGTACAGCAGAATGCCGCGCTAGGAAAATCCGTGGTTAAATAGTTTTTTACTGTGCTATATAAAGAAGTTTTACTCTTTAATCCATCGCTTTGATTTCAATTCAAACCGAGGCAATGAGTTTTTTGCCACCACAAATACATTGATTCTTAAACTAAACACATTGTATAATTTTTGAATTAAACAATCGACAATTTGATTCCTGTTTACACTATTATCCCCATTTATTTCGATGTTGATACTCATTTCATCCAAATCATTCGCTGTACTCAGTTTAACCTGATACTCGATAATCTCAGGATAGGATCGTATGATATTTTCCACCGCAGTTGGATATATATTTACACCGCGAACAATAACCATGTCATCAACCCGACTGAGAATGCCTCCGTCTAATCCCATATCATAAGTACCACATGTGCAGGGATCCTGTTTCGATTGCTTAACCCAATCTCCTGTTCGATATCGAATTAATGGCGAAGCCGAGCGTCCCAATGCGGTCAACACCAATTCTCCACCTACTCCGAACTCTGCAGGTTCCAGTGTTTTGGGGTCAATAATTTCAGCAAAATACGATGCACTTAATATATGCAACACTCCTGCCTTCTCAGAGCACGGATAACTGACTGGCCCGACTTCAGTCATACCATGATGATCATAGACTGTGGCGGTTGGCCACAATGATTCAATTCGTTGTTTTGTTGCTGGGACTGCGCCTCCGGGTTCACCCGCGACAATTATCGTTTTCAACGCCGCATTCGCCAAATTTACACCCTGTGACTTGGCAGTTTGCCCAAGATGAATTGCGTAAGTCGGTGTACAGCATAATACAGATGTTTCATTATCCAACATAACCTGCAATCGAGTAACCGATCTCATACCACCACCCGGAATACATAAGCAACCCAATTTACACGCCGCATCATACGCACTCCAAAATCCAAGAAATGGACCAAAAGAAAATGCGAAAAAGCACCGGTCTTCCTTTGTCACACCCACCGCATTGAAAATCTGTATCCAGTTACCCAGCATCCATTGCCAGCTTTCTTCGGTATCGAGCCATCGCATTGGTATACCTGTAGTCGCACTTGTCTGATGAAATCGTGTATAACGATCCAATGAGTAAGTTAAATTCGTACCATACGGAGGATGATCAAGCTGATCCTCCATAAGCTCAGATTTGGTCGTAAATGGTACCAACGACCTGAATGAATCAAGGATTTTTATCCCTTCAACATCTAAATTCCTTAGCTTATCCGAATAGAATTGATTCTCAGGAATTATTTCTGAGATCAATTTGCGAATCTTGTCGATCTGTAATTGTTCAATCAATTGCTGATCTCTTTTACTCATTTCGTGTATTTATTAAAGTTTTAGGTAAAAGAAAGGGAGACTGGCTGCCGAACAGGCAGCAATGAGCATAACGAATGGCAACCGACACGTTTTCAATATGGTTTCACTCAGCATGAGTCTCGCCATAGCTACTTGAGCGACGGCGGATGTTTTTCATCCGTGTTGATCCGTGAAAATCCGTGGTAAAAAATAGATCTTTAGTATGCTTCGTACCAAATCCAAATCATCGTTTCTTTAAATATTTCTGATAATACTCTGAAGGACAAATATTTATCACATCCTTAAAATTGGTTGGGACCTCCTGCCCTCTAATGCTGTTATCCTGCCGATTAATCACCACGCTAACAGCGATAATAGTACCGGTAGCAACGATAGTAGCACCCTCCGTGTCCAATTTTTGAAACACATAAAAATAATTAATTGTCTTATGTCTTATCTCGCGAACAAACAGTTGAATTTCAACCTCTTCTTCAAAATGAAGCGGCGACCAATAATCACATTCTGCATGTACTCGTGCCCAGCCATTGCATTGGCCTGCTTCGTTATAGTGTACTGATAATCCCAGTGAGCGTAAAAACGAATGCTCCGCCATTTCCATATATCGAAAAAAATTGGAGAAATGGACAATTCCTGCCATATCTGTTTCTGAAAACTCAATTAGTTTCTTAATCGTATGTGAATAAGCCATAGTGAAATTTATCCTTTAATGAAGATTCGTCTAACAATATTAGCCTGATTAATTCATGTGATTCGTCGCGAGAGCACTTAACTCGCTCATAATAAATTGATTAGAGAAAATTTCACAATGAAAGTGAATTTTCATTCACTGAAATGTAAAATTGAGTTAATTGGCTTATTTAAGCAGAGATTAGGGCTCGCAGCAGAATACTGATGAATTATGCAGGTTAGATTGATTATAATCCGTTGACACACTTTTACCACGCAGGCACGGAGATTTTTGAGTTAGAGGTTTTTTATTTCTACTGGCGATCTGAAATAAAAAACGAACTTTAAATTGAGAAAAACATGTAATCAAGGGTAATAAATATCAATTTACCATTATACTATTGGAAGGTAATAATATTAAATCCGTTATTTTAAAATTCCTGACGGAAAAAAAATTGATATAAGACCAAATATTTTGGAATTATTAAGAGGTTATAGCCTTGAAAGTCATACTTAAAAAGTGGCCAGACCCTGAAGTTAAAAGTTAACCCTGCGCAATAAATAACACAGACTGGCACCTTTTGTTTAAATACATAGCATCTCCCTAACGTTGATTAACGATGAAAACTTTCCTAGTTTCCTGTACAAACAATAATAGAAAGGGAATATTATTAAAAAGATGGGGTGAAAGAAATTAAAAATGGCATTCTAATCCAATTTTAGGTGGGCACATTACAGAAAGTTAATAGTGCAATTTTTTGACCCCGGTGATCAACCTGAAGAACCCTTTCTGTCAAAGTGAGTATTAAAATTGATTAAGCCAGATTGGAACATTTTTAGATCAAAGTTGCCAGACAATCCACAGTTTCATTTTGAGTGGATATGTTATCTACTCTTTTGCAACGAGCATGGAAAAAACACGGGTATTTTCAGGTATAAAAACCAGTCTTCAATTGAAACAGACCCTATAGCTATTGACGAAATAGTAATCGAGTGGCAAGCAAAATTTGATGATACTGCTCTATCGGATCATAAAGCTGATATGTTAGAAATGCTGGAAAAGGCTACGAGAGATTATCCAGGCATCAATAAAATATATTTTTATACTAACTAAGAATGGGGACAAAATAAGAGAAAGGAATCAGCCAGAAAAATCGAAATTGATAAAAAGGCTAAGCAGCTTTCCGTAGACTTAGAGTGGCGGTGCGGCAGCTATTTTGAGTCCCCTTTTGTCGACGATAACAGGCGCATTGTTTCTCATTTTTTCAGAGAATCAGATCGTATTTGTAAACTGTTAGGGTCATTGGGATTTCATTCGGAAAAGGTATTAGTACCTTATCAATAATATTCGTGTATTTTTTGGCAAGAGTTTAATAATTCAGAGCTGGAATCAATATGGTTTCTTTAAGTTTTTGAGCGGTTATAACCAGTTCTTTTCCCAACTTTGTCAAGTAGTATTTGTATGT
>JAJFLO010000339.1 GCA_021772675.1 Verrucomicrobiota bacterium
ACGAATTGTTGGCCTGGGACCAACACAACAGGAGGTAATCTACAGCAAGGTGCGATTGGGCGTAAGGATTGGCGAGGAAAAGGCGAAGCCAAGGGCGGCTCGGATTAGGGCAGACACTCCGCGAAGCGGTTTAGTTCAACACATTTTATCAAAGGGTTATAAATTTCTAAGGGTTCGAAATAGTTTCCACCACGGCGGATTTTCAACACTATTCTCTCCGAGTTATTGGCTCTACGAGCTGGAAGCCTGCACGCGAAGAATATTCATAACTCATTTATTTCACGAAACTTAACAACTTTCATAACAAAACATTATGCATAATCCAGACTAAAATACTGAAAAGAAAATATTTACCACAGAATTTAACAATCAATACGGAATTGAAAAGCAAGTTTTAGCCCAAAGCTCCGAAAGTCGAACGAAAGCAGCGCCTATTGGAACTATGCTACACGATAAAAATAAGAATAGAAAACTGTAGCTCAATTTCCCTTTATTGTCTAATCGTAGCTGCTGTACCCAGACATTTCTGATCATGATCCAATAGCTCTGTCCGCTAAACTTAAACCGTAATCTTATTCATCATCTTTCGGTAGGAATGTTACCCCATACTTTTTTGCAATTGTTTGGACTATTTTCCGATCCAGAGCTTTGTCCTTAGGTAGCCTGTCAATTTCCTCGAAAAACTGTTCGAATCCCCCCGGAGTGATTGTATTTAAAAGCATCCCGTTTGAGTCACCAATGTTCGTAAAGCGATGGGGAATATTCTTGGGTAAGTGCACCAGTGTTCCTTTGGGTGCCACTATAGTGCGTGCGCCACAACGAAATTCAAACTTCCCCTCGATAACAAAGAATAGTTCGTCCTCATTCTCGTGGACATGAAAGGGTGGACCACCATTGGGAGGTGTTGTGCTCGCAATAACCGAATAGCTACCATTCGTTTGAGTACTAAAAATTTTGCCAACAATCTGAATTCCAAAGATATTCCATTTTTTCCCAGCATCAGGACTAACGAGAACCAGTTCCTCGATAGCAGGATTGTGTTCCCGCTCTGATTTTGAAGAGGTGTATTCCTTTGAACCTGCGAAAGAACATGTGAAAGAGCTAAAAAGTAATATGAAGGTTAATGTATTCCGAGTAATCATAATTAGGATTCCGATCTAAAACTACAAATTAAGTTAACTAAAATAAAACAAAAATGAATGCAAAAATTCACACCTAAATTAATATCAAGACTCAACGGCGACATGGTCAAAAAAACCGGCAATACGTCGAAGTGTTTCAAGGTAACTATATTCGATAAAATGGAATAGAGGATCTGGATCTACCAGCGTACATTCTTCAAGCGCGTCCAAATAGACGTCCCTATAATCAGTCATTATCACATCGTAGTAAAAGCCATGAACAAGCATGGCGTAGTCGCCAGCTGCTCTTGCAATCCGCCCATTGCCATCTTCAAACGGATGAACATGAGCGACCAAATAATGGACTTCAGCGGACAAACGGAGCACATTGAAGAAATTTTCATGCGTGATCGAATCAATGGAGAATAGCCGTTGGTTGATCGTTTCAAATTGTTGGTAAAGTAACTGCTGCACCTTTGAATGATGCGGTGGGCGGTGAGCCATTCGGCTTATCCTAACCTCCTCCTGACGAAATCTCCCCGCAGAATCTGGGAAGGTCTTTCCAAAAATATATCGATGCATCTCAAGCAGTAAAGAAATTGAGAACTCCGTACCCTGACTGACTTGCGATTCAAGCCACCTGAGCATCTCCTCTTGCCCCTTGAGTTCATTTGACGCATTATTGTAATGCGTTGAAATCAATGATTTGTCTGAAATGCCCGCGTTGTGAAGCAATACCTGCAGAAATATTCGATCGACCCTTTTATCTTCGATTGCGTTGGAGTGAACCGCCTTCAGGCACCTCAGCGCTGTGAAAGCTTCCATTCTTGCATGAGGAGAATGCTCCCCTTTTTTCCTTAACTTAAAGAACAGATCCACAAGATTCTCCCGTTCCTTTGATGTCAATACGACAAAGCTCACAACGCCACTCTCCGAATCAATTTATTTCGAGATATACCGACAGCCATCAGGATTTCAACAGGTTTCTGTAAAATTGTTGCCTGAAATGAATAACGAATGTCGAAGAACCTACTGCTTGCAGAATATTTCCAAGTTGCCCCTTGTAGGACATTTTACTTGGTTTTCTCAACAAATTTTGTGTTGAGAAAGCTTAGCCTGATTAATTCATGCGATTCATCGCGAGAGCACTTAACTCGCTCATAATAAATTGAGTTAATCGGCTTATTTGAGCAAAGATTAGGGCTCGCAGCAGAATACTGATAATTATTCAGGTTAGATTACCTATATTCAATAGTTTGACATAGACGAGCGGATGACAGAGTGTCATGTTCTGCTAAGCAGAATCCCAAGACAAGTTAAGACTTTGAATTTAGGTGATATACGCTTTTGTAACAAACGTATTGTGAGAAATTCGGATTAAGTATTGCTTTAGACCTTTTGATTTTCAGTGTATTTCTCTCAATCGCTAAATGGAATTATGAAGCCATTTATGAAGAATTTCAAACTGGGAAATGAAAGAAGTAATGTCATGAACTGATGTAAAGTTAGGCAATTTCTAAGCAATTTAAATTTATTAACCATAATACGCTATGAAACTCTTGATGAGATATACCGACAGCCATCAGGTTTTCGACAAGTTTCCGTAAAATTATTGCCTGAAATGAATAACGAATGTCGAAAAACCGACTGCTTGCAGTATATGTAGAAAACAGAAAACTTAAAATTAGAGCCCAGGCCTCAAGCTTGCCACGGCCTCTCAATGCCGTCCCTCCATCAGCCTGCGTAATGTTTAGCTTGCCCTGCATCTACATTTGTGGTCGGCTACATTTGTGGTCGGCGAAGGCTAAGTTTTTCTAAGGCAGTATGTTATGATTTACAATTCTATTACAGTATTGCTCGTTGGTTTTGTTTTTTGTTGATAAATTGATTTTTGCCCAGTAAAGTGTTTAAATGAATTACGAGATCTTACGACTTTTTATTTGGGTGAGACGAGTATGAAACGAGGTAGAATTCGACAAGTAGAAAAATGTTGTATTCATTTAACACATCCGCCTTCGCCTTAAAGCTTCGGCGGGACACGTCGCTACCAGGAACGACGTTTTCTTTTACAGTTTCAACATGATCGCCGAAACTTTGTAAAGCGATTAAAAGAAGGGACTGAAAAGTATGGCGCTGACGTTCTGGATTTTGTGGTTACCAGCAATCATGTCCATTTACTGGGGTAGACAATACAAGACTTTCTACACTTTTGGAATGTAAAATCGAGCTTTCTTTTCACCCTTTGGCTGTAACTTTTTTTCTAGACAAAGATTTTCAAGGTCCCTTTCTAACGTTCGCCTTGGCACATCTGGCAAAAGTTCAATTACATCCCTTGCTTTTATATCCTTCTTCTTTTTGGCTAATTTTACAATTTCATCTCGACGCTCTTCTGGAGTAAAAGATTCCTTTCGCGACATTTTCTTTGCTTCTTTTGTCACATCTTCAGCAGCTTCACAGAAGCAGGAAGCTAAAAACTCAAGCATTGGTGCAAGCCTCCCTAACTTTTTTGTTTGGCGGATTACTGCGTAGTATTCATCCCGATGTTTCATTATTGCAGTTTCAGAAGGGATATACTTGACCAGGTCTTCTCCTGAGCGAAGTAGCAGAAGGTGCTGCATCAGCCTAATTGCTCTACCATTCCCATCTGCGAAAGGGTGAATAGCTATATCAATAAAGTGAAAAGCAAATGCC
>JAJFLO010000340.1 GCA_021772675.1 Verrucomicrobiota bacterium
ACGCAATCAAAACCCGGACAGGGTAAGGTTTGTAGTCCCGTCTTTAGGCGGAAGTCTTAACAACGCTTCAGCGAGGACATCTCAACCCAGGATCGCTGAAGCTCTCCTAAAACTTCCGCCTGAAGACGGAACTACAAACGGAACATGCTCCTTATTCAAGATATCTTGGAAATTTATTACCAATAAAATTGCAACAACTTAGAATACAAATTCCTATACTATTAAAATACAATTAATGCAAAACCCAGACCGAGTTACGTTTGTAGTCCCGTCTTCAGGCGGAAGTTCTCCCGCAGGCTTCAGCCTGCGATGCCCATTCGGCAGCTAAAGCAACCTTAATACTTCCACATGAAGACGGGACTACAAACGCACGTTCTTCCAAGATAATGGTTTCAATGAATATGTACTTTTCTCGCAATAACAACGATTTAGAATACAAATCCCTATACAATATATAGGTTTTTCGACATTCGCTTGTCATTCCAGTTAGTTGTTGAACAAAATCTGCCGACGTAGGTCGCGTTGTGGCAACGTCGGTCACGCAACAACCTGAAACTATCGCTTTCTCTTTATTGATGCAAATGTAATTTGTCCTTGATATCGTTCAGTTTTTCTTCAGACAAGTCCAATTCGGTCAACACATCAAGCATACGACCAGCATTTTATCCATAGCATAATAACTGCATTCCTTTAAAAACTCAGGTCAGCATGAATACAGAATCAGCCTGGGATAATCACGACACATTCCCGGTCGACTGTTATAAGAGTCGCACAATTTCGTTTCCGAATTCCAATGCGTACAACGAAATGTAAACGTTTTATTGCGCCGACCTTCATCGATATATTCAAATCCGTTGACTAGTTTATGCCATATTTTGATCATCCATCGATAGGATTTAAGGTAATAAAAAAAAGAAAAATCCGGATCATCGGTGTTTCACAGCATCCACCGCAATTATTACATGATCCGCATAACTTATAAAGAGGTTCACCCCTCCTTCTTTAAATTGCTCTCGTTCCGTGCAAATCAATCATGTAACTCACAAGCGTTATACGCTTTATTACATTTCTTATAACACGTAAGTATTCGGTGAAGACGTATATAAACTCTACTTGCAGGTAAAGAATACATGTGAGGCAAAGGTAACTCGGTCATTCTTGGCTGTGAAAAATCTTTTACGCAGGCAGGAATGCCCGCGCTACTAACGTCTTCACCGGAGACTTACTATAATACCGTCTTTCATTGTTATACCTGCTCCAAACGGTTTTCTGCAAACAATTTCCTGAAATAAAATCTATCTAACTTAAAACCAGGGTTATGATAATCCTCCGGCCATGCATAAAATTTAACTGGAATCTTGAACCCAGGCAACAAAACTTGAAGATTGAATACAATATCATCAAGACTTAACTGTATATTTTCTGTAATTTTCATAAATGCAGCGGGACGATAGCCAAATTCATCATCGGGGATTGGAATGACAACAGATATTATAATATTTTCTATTGAATTTAAGGACGCTTCAATTTCTTCCGGATAAATATTTTCTCCTCCGGAAATAAACATATTATCTTTTCGGCCAATAACTGTCAGAGAACCATCATCATCCAAAACACCTAGGTCGCCAGTTTTATACCATTCATTATCATCTTGCCGATAGTTTATCTCTTTATTTTCAACGAAGGCTTTAAACAATGTTTGACCTTTTACGAGAATTTCCTGATCCTTAGTTATACTTAACTCTCTGTAATTCAATACCCTGCCACAAGCGTTGAGCAGAGTTCGTTTATCTTGAACAATCGTTGCGGTAATTTGAGATGCCATCTCTGTTGAACCGTACGTTGTCGCGATGGGCAATCCTCTAGCACACGCATCATGAATTAGATCTGAATCAATAACATCCCCACCTACAAGGATACACTTTAGCTGCCTTAGTCCCGATATGCCTTTCGGGTCAGCGAGCAATCGTTTAAGCTGGGTTGGTACCATCGAAAGATGAGTAATGCCATTTGTGATAAGGAAATCGACTGTGATGTCTTTTACTGTATCAATGACTATCGTAGCACCTGCAATGACACATCGAAATAAAATGGCCAATCCTCCCACATGATAAATCGGCAGTGACAGCAACCATCGGTCTGCGTGATTTAGCGGAATATTTTCATTCGCGCCCAATGCATTAAAATAATGATTGCCGAAGGTGTGTGCTATTGCTTTTGGCTGCCCTGTAGAACCGGATGAAAAAATTATCGTTGCGAGTTGATCGAGATCATATTCAACTTCATCATTATTTATAGATTCCTGTTCATAGTTAACGGATTCTTTCAGTATCGACTGAAATGTAAGAGCGTTAACAGACATGTTCTTAAAACTCGATTTCATATCCTTATCAGATATGAACCAGCTGCTTCCTATGTGATTCAACTGTGACACGACAGTATCCATAGGCAACCTGAAACTCAACGGACATGCAATAGCGCCTAAACGAATCAACGCAAAAAAAATTGTGATAAATTCAATGGAATTTTCAGAGAATAATGCAACTCGATCATCAATCTTTATTCCTCGCTTATCCAAGGTCACCTGCACAGAAGAGATTCGACGCTCTATCATACTATAGGAAAACTGGTTTGACTGAGTAACGATAATATTATGGGTAGCGTTAATATTAGCGAATTGTCTTATAGGGCAACGAATACAGGTCATTTAATTTTATTTACCGTTATACTGCAAGCAGTAGCTTTTTCGACATTCGTTATTCATTTCAGGCAACAATTTTACAGAAACCTGTCGAAAACCTGATGGCTGTCGGTATAAACTATTACCCCAAGTACTGTTGTAATGAAAGAAATAAGCAGTGACGCAATCATTGTTGTCTTTATATCTTTTATTTCAAAATCGTCTACCAGCTTATCTGTAAGCCACAAAAGAAACCCGTTTATTACGAAGACAAACAGACCCAATGATAAAAATTTAAACGGCAATGTAATAATGTTTAAAATCCAGAACAGGAAAAAATGAACTATCCCGTAAACCAATGCAACAAACACTCCGGTTTCTGCTTTTTTTAATGTGATTCCTGGCAGAAAAAATGCCACGATGTAAACCGCAATACTGAACGATATAAACTTACCGATTAAACTCATCATTAGTTAAACCTTATCCGAAAAGGTCGGATATCCTAAAATTTCAAACACGAAATACGAAACAAAGTATTAACAACTGAATTTCTAAAATTTCACCATACTTTTTATCGCATTAAAAGTTTTGGCCATTTTATAAAAGTGGCGGATTAATTAGGAACGTGGCAAAAGGTAGCTCGGTCATTCCTGACTGAGTAAAAAGGGCTCTTCACAAGAATCTGTAAAATCAGCCTCAAAAACGCTTAATAAAAAGGAACATGCTTTCAAGCTCAAGTTTGATGCGTTGGTTGCTTTTTCTTTTTAGCTGCTTGTTTTTATATTCGCTTTAGAGGCAATTAGTTATGGAGTAATGACGGTCCTTTTTCTACATTTTACAGATTCTTGTGAAGAACCGTAAAAAAAGTTCAGCCAGGCAGGTCTAAGACTTAGTCCCGCGTTGCGTGAAACCGCGTGACCTCCATCCCTGCCTGAGATTTCATAGCACAAATACACATTCGTTGAAATTTGACATATTACAAAGCTTATTTCATCACGTGTCCTGAATTTTCTTTCTTGCAGGCAAAGGAATGATTTCATTTTTAATTCATGCGCCACCTCTAGATTAAAGAACAAATTTTGATCGCATCCGTCAAAATCATCTCGATTTTTCAGCAAGTCTTCGAAATGTCGCGAATCGATAACAGATTCATATAAAAAGTCAAAAAAAACAGTTGTAATATGATTATTTTTATCAAAGATTGATTAAAAGAGGGAAAATTTCGTGATCTTTTTTATGTGGGGACATTAATTATATGAAATAATATTTGACGTGAATAATACTTGCGGGCAGGTATCAAAACAGCATAATCGTTTGTTCTCATGCCTATCTCTGTAGTTGATTTCCATGCTGAACGTTATTCACCCTGTAGACAGTTTGTCCAATCCGCAAATTTCCACAATTCAGCAGATAAAATGTATGCTAATGCAATTTTTGCCAAAAACAGTTAATTCATGCAAGGAGATAAAATGAATTCATGGTTCTTAAGAATAAAAGATTTGGTTTTATTCGTCACTTCTCTTTTTACAATTTCTACTGTTGCAGAAACAGTTAGCTATACCTATGATTCCGGGAATCGCTTAATTGGAGCAGAATATGGTAGTCAGTCAATTGTATCTTATCGATATGATCCAGCCAGCAATATTAGCAATTATGACGTGGTTGGCTGTGACGGCTCTGATAATCAGTTTATTAGCATTAGTTCTCAATGGAATATCATGTCAACTAATGTTATGGATTGTAGAACTGTTGAGGAAATCAAGAATGATTGGGGACTTGTTTCATTGTGGGTCTATGATAGCGAAAGAAATACTTATTTCCACCCGGAAGAATTGTCAAACCATATTTTACCTGGTGTCGGAATTTGGGCCTACTCATATAATTCAAATACGCTGATCGCAACTGGAGAAGAAATTGACTATTCGATACAACTCCAAAAAGGATGGAATATGATTGGTGCACCATCAGTCACTATATCTGTTGATGACCTTGCTAAAGAAACTGGTTCGAATCGTGTTTGGTATTATAACGGGAGTACCTATTATCTGGCAAGTCAAATGTATCCCGGAAAAGGATATTGGGTTTATTCACTATTCGAAGGAGACCTTTCTGTTGATGTGAGTATACCCGGATCACCGATTATAACTTTTTTATCGTATACAGATACTATCGTTCAGTCCGGGGCGCGTTCAGTCGCAAGAGAAGACGCGGATGGAGACAATGTCTCAAATATCGAAGAAGTTGATATTTTTGAAACCATAGATGATTTTGACAGTGATGGAGATGCAATGTCAAATCAATGGGAAACGGCTAATGGATTTGATCCCAATAATGCAGCGGACACAAGTCTTGACCCGGACGGCGATGGTTTGACTAACCTCGAAGAATATGTGTGGGGAACAAATCCGAACAGTTTGGATTCTGACAGCGACAATACCAACGATTATGACGATATCGGACTTCACTACACCGTTAACCCAGCGGAATATTCGTGGCTTGATATAAATTCAGACGGAACGAGTATTACCAATTGGACTGGCGGTAGTAATAATGGCTATGCGTTAGTGCCCATAGGATTTGATTACTCCCATTTTGATAATTCATATAACCAGGTTTACATAAGCAATAATGGATTAATATTATTCGAAAACGCTTCAACAGTCTATTCGAATCAGAACATACCCTACAATGGTTCACCGAATAATTTAATTGCTGCATTCTGGGATGATCTGAACCTGTCTCATAATACTCAGGCCAAAGTTCTATATCATACACAAGGGACACCGGGCAGTCGCAAATTCATCGTCACATATAACCTATGTTTACCACTTTAAAAAGTTAAAGTACTCCCTAAGAATAAGATAACAAAATATTTAAAACATTTATTATACGTAATTCGTGGCTTTATTCACTTTGTCTAATATTTTGCGATTTAGCAAGTTCGGTAAT
>JAJFLO010000035.1 GCA_021772675.1 Verrucomicrobiota bacterium
TTAATTCATGCGATTCGTCGCGAGAGCACTTAACTCGCTCATAATAAATTGATTAGAGAAAATTTCACAATGAAAGTGAATTTTCATTCACTGAGTTGTAAAATTGAGTTAATCGGCTTATTTGAGCAGAGATTAGGGCTCACAGCAGAATACTGATGAATTATTCAGGTTAGAGTTTTTCGATCTGATTGAGTGGAGTCCGTATTCAAAATGTGAGTGATTCCGGGGATGCTTGAACTTGAGGTCAAAGTAACGCGGTCATTCCTGACTGCGCACATATGATTCAGCCAGGAATGGCCGATTTACTATTTGCCACTTACATTTTGAATACGGACTCATTGAGTGAAGCCGCAGGAATAGCGAGCTATTCGATGGTTTTTCGACCTAAATGATTCCGTTGTACAGCCGAATAGAAATGGGACGTGTCTGGTCGTCGCTACCATGCCGTCGCCTTATATGGCTATGGCAGGCTACGCCTAAGTGAAGACTGATGTGAAAATGCCAAGTTATTTTTTATCAGACCTTAAGAATTCTTATAATAGGTTTGGTTGTTAATAATATTGGCAATCAAATTGCGAGACATTAACTTTAATCTGAATCTGTGATGGTTTTCTTTTAATGTAGATGTGAGGCATCAAATTTTTGGCTGTAGTAACTAGCAGTCTGTCGGACTTAGAAAGAATCTGGTACGAAAAACGCATTCTTGGCTCGTTTTCGTCCTAATTATCGTTGAATATAACAATATTTTCCTCAAATCTGGACAAAAATGATCTCAATTTGACGATTTTCTCCCATCGATTTTCTAAGTCCCACAGACTACTAGCCTGCATTATTCATAAACTTTTGTAGTGAGAATCATCAGATTGCGTGAGATCAGTGAGTTATTAATTTCATTCGCGTGCAGAAATAGTGTTGAAAATCCGCCGTGGTGGAAACTATTTCGAACCCGAATAACTTCGCAACTCGTTGATATTATGTGATATAATGACTCGTAATAGAACATTTATGCATAATCCAGGCTAAGTCCTCTCGTTACAAAAATAGTGAAAAAAGCGGGCTAAAGCAACAGTTTGATAATGAAGCAGATGCATAAAAAGAAAGCTATTCTGCGATAGCAGAACGGTCGCTAAACTGTAAAATACCTTTTAGGTAACTGGATAGTATAGAAATTTGTATTCTAGGTCATTGAAAATTTATATCTTATATAAAATTACTGGATATCTCGAATAAGGAGCATGTCTGGTTTGTAGTTCTGTCTTTAGCCGGAAGTTTTAGGAGAGCTTCAGCGATCCTGTGATGGAATGTCCTGGCTGAAGCGTCGGACAGACTTCCACCTGAAGGCGGGACTACGAACGAGCTGCACTTAAATTTATAGTATAGGAGGTTCGGACTAGAGCATTCAGCCCAATTTTGCCAATCGTTGCGAGGAAAAGCCCCGGCGAAGCCGGTTAAGTTCATTTTATACTTATCGTCACGGATTCAGGTTTAATTTTCACCTCTATTCGACGAATATTTTTCTTCGTTTTATTGCTTGTTTAATAGATATTTATTGTAGAATTGTTTCGAAAAAAATTATAAATTACATCATGAGAATTGGTTATATTATTTTTCTATTAGAACTATGCGTATTGCTCCCTGCTGTGAGCCATGCTGAAGATAATGTGTATCAAATCGGAGTCGAAGATATTCCGTATTTACCCTATTATGAAACTAAAGAAAAGGAATATCGTGGATTTGTAAAGGATTTGTTTGATTTATTTGCCAACGATCAACACATAAAATTTGAATATGTTCCTTTACCTGTAAAGCGGTTGTACAGGGAATTTTTAGATGAAAAAGTGGATTTTAAATTCCCTGACAATATACGCTGGAGCGGTGATTCAAAAAAAGGTCATAAAATATATTACAGCGAGGGAATCGTGGAATATGTTGATGGTGTTTTAGTATTACCAAAACACCTGAATAAAATGAAAAAACTCAAAAAATTAGGTACGGTAAGAGGTTTTACTCCCTGGATTTATATTGATGAGATCAATGCTCAAAAAATTGAAAATATAGAAAATTCCAACCTTATAAGTGTTATCAAACAAGGTGTTTTAGGTAGAGTTGATGGTGTTTTTGTTAATATCGCCGCCGCAAAATTCTTAATGTTGAATGAATTTAAAAATCCAACTGCACTTGTTTTTGAAAAATCCCTCCCTTACACAAAAGATAAGTATGCTTTATCGACAAAAAAACATCCCGAATTATTAAAAAAGTTAAATAAGTGGATGGATAAAAATAAGGAATTGAAAAATAATCTTAAACGTTCATGGAAAATTGATCTTGAGGATATCCTAT
This sequence comes from Verrucomicrobiota bacterium, assembly GCA_021772675.1. Lineage (GTDB taxonomy): Bacteria > Verrucomicrobiota > Lentisphaeria > JABSQK01 > JAJFLO01 > JAJFLO01. The sequence goes on from JAJFLO010000035.1 coordinate 2,341, forward strand.
GAGAATCAATTTTCGCATTTTTCAGCATGCATTCCGCTTCCAAAGAGGCGACTTCCGAGCCTGTTTTACAACCCCGATTAATCTTGCTCTGGATTGGGATTAAACTTCAATTGCAATTCGTCGATGTAAAATTTTTTCTATTTCCAGAAACTATTACTCGCGATTCATAACTGAGCACTTAAATCTGACACCTGAACACTGAAACTCTAAAAATGCTCAAGTTTCAGAAGATTGAAGATCATTAGCACGGGTTTTTGACACCTGAACACTGAAACCTGACACCTAAAAAAACTTTAACTTTCAAAGAAACAACTATCTAGCCCGTTTTACGGCCTCGATTAATACAAAACGAAACTTTAAGTCGGTCAACAGGCTCGTTTGTAGTTAAGTGAGTTATCGCTGTCTCAAAAGTTTCACATGCGTGACAATATTTCTAACACCCACTACAAGCGGGATATCTACCCGTTCAAAAGTGTGTCAAAATGCTCAAGTTTCAAAGGACGCTATTTCGACACGAACTGTAATGATGAATTAAAAAATGAACGACTACCAAATCGATAAGTTTTCATCAATTAAAAATAAGCTTCTGTTTAAAATTATTCTGGCAAGCACCATAATCACTTTTTTCGCTACACTTGTTAATTTTTACGTAGATTATCGAAACGAAAAGGAAGTGCAAAACCAGGTATTGGATCAAATTGAAAAATCGACACTGGTAAGCCTTTCGAAAGCAGTTTGGTATTTGGATGATACACAGGTAGAAGGAAATCTCGATGGATTAATAGAGATGCATGATATTTTTAAGCTGGTTGTTTACGATAATACCGGTCAGATCATCTATAAACAGGAAAAGAAAGTTATCCAGCGTGCATCAAAATTCTCTTTTGTCAGGTCATATCCTCTTATTTATAATGAAGAAGAGGACGAAACTCTGGGGACATTCGAGATTAGAATCAGTAATTACTTCGTTTATAAACGGTTGGCTAAACAGGTTTTTGTATTTGCAGTCACACAGGGCATAAAAACCATAATCATCTCTATTGTCATGCTTTTTATATTCAATTACTATGTCATCCGGCATCTTAATGGAATGGCCAGCCACCTTTCAAGCCAATCACGAAATGTTCATGAAACGTTGGAAGCTTTTGATCTCAACCGAAAAAAACTCCCTGATACGATTGATGAATTTGATGTTTTAACTGAATCGTATAACGAGTTGGTGCTAGTCATTAACCAGGTGCATAAGGATAAGAAGAAGCAACTTGCACAAAAAGAAAAAGAATATGGCAAAGTCAGAATGGATCTGGAAGAGTATGAGATTTTGTTAAAGTCCATTATTAAAAATAATCCAACGGCAATATTCTGTAAAGATTATCGATCTGGACAGGGTGCTTATGTTGAGTGGAACAAGGCTGCTGAAGAACTCTGGGGACTAAAAGAAGATGAAGTAATTGGTAAAACTGATTATGACTTTTTTTCACAAATGCAGGCAGATCTCACTCATAAGAATGATCTGGAAATATTAAAAAATCAGGAACTGATCTTTATAGATCAAGAGTCTGTTGAAACAACCCAAAAGAAACATCTCGAATTACAAACCTGGAAGGTACCCGTAAATGACAGGAATGATATTCCCCGGTATCTTTTAGTGATATCTGTTGATATTACCGCAGAAGTGGAATCGGAACGCAAACTTATTGAAGCGAAAAATTATGCAGAGACGGCACTGACAGCCAAATCCCAATTTCTGGCGACAATGAGTCATGAAATTAGAACACCAATGAATGCTGTTTTGTCGTGTACCAATCTGCTCTTAGATAATGTCAGAAATACTGAAAATCAGAAATTATTGAGGACGATTCAAAGCTCAGGGGAAACACTATTAGCGCTAATCAATGATATACTTGATTTCTCAAAACTTGAATCTGGTAAAATGGAATTGGAAACGCAGCCATTTTGCCTCGCTGAAAGTGTGATTCAAGTTATTGATTTATTATCGCCTGAGGCATCCGAGCATAGCGCAAATTTGAATTGGAAAATCGAAGATTCCGTTCCCGCTTGGGTAAAAGGAGATGAGACTCGATTCAAACAGATTTTGACAAACATAGTCGGTAACGCGGTAAAGTTTACCAAGGACTCAATTGATGTCCGAGTGGTTTCCAAAACTGTTAGCAGTAATCATGAAATTCAAGTTTCTGTTAAGGATAATGGCATAGGAATACCCAAAGAGGCAAAATTAAGACTGTTCAAAGATTTTAGTCAGGGTGATACTTCAACGACTCGTAAATATGGGGGAACAGGTTTGGGGCTGGCAATCAGTAAGAAGCTGACAGAAGCCATGGGAGGGGAAATATGGGTAGAAAGTTGTCTAAACCACGGGGCAACCTTTCATTTTACAATCATTTTGGAGGAAGCAGAAAAAGGAGAATCAAAGAAAAAATTGGAAATTTCAGATTTTAACCCGAACATGGCCATTGAACACCCGCTAAAGATATTGATGGCTGAAGATAATACCGTAAATCAAATGGTTGCTAAAAAGCTCCTTAAAAAACTGGGATATCGAATGGATGTTGTTACAAACGGATTTGAGGCTGTAGATGCCGTCATGAATTGTCAATATGACATTGTATTGATGGATCAACATATGCCTGAAATGGATGGTGTTGAGGCGACAATAGAAATTCGGAAAAAACTTGGTGATGATAAAATACCCAGGATTTATGCATTGACTGCCAGTGCGTTTAAGGAAGATCGGGACAGATGTCTCAACGCGGGAATGGATGGTTTTTTGACCAAACCGATAAATCTGAGTGATATTGTTCTATCTCTAAATGAATGCGGACAAAATCGTGATCTTAAAAAAACGACAGACCTGCCCGAACAGAGATCTGAGATATCATAACGTTTTTTATATGGGATTGTATGAAGTATACCGACAGCCATCAGGTTTTCCGATAGGTTTCTGTAAAATTGTTGCCTGAAATGAATAACGAATGTCGAAAAATCTACTGCTTGAAGTATAGATGAACTTGGCTGCAAATTTTGATAAGCACGAATTTGCCCACAAAGACGTAAGTATTTGGTAAAGAGGTTAGTAGCGCGGGCTTGCCGCTTCGCTAATTCACTTAGGCGAACTGCCGTCTCACTCCGTTCGGCTCTCGCCTGTGTAAAAGATTTTTCTCATTCGCTGCGGCGGACAAGTTACTTTTACCTCATCGGTATTCTTTTCGTACAGAAAGAGTTTATAGACGTCTATTTACACAAAGACAGGTGATGTTGAACTGCCGGATTTCTAAAAATGGAGATTATAATGTTAACTCAGAAATTACTAAAATTTTTCATTATATTTGCACTATTCATAAAATTATCTGTCGCCTATTTCGCCGCTGACTGGAGCACGACGGAATTACATTATCAGTATGGTAATCTTATGGTCCCCGGTACCATCGGTAGAGGGGATGCTGAAACGTCAATTTTAACTTATCAACATGCCAGTGGCTGGAAATACGGTGACAACTTCTTTTTTGTTGATTTTCTGGATGATTCTTTAACCGATGGCTTTAATGATTCTGATTATTATGGTGAGCTTTACCTGAATTTTAGTTTGGGAAAAATTTTGGATCGGCCCTTAGAAATCGGTCCGATTAAAGATGTCGGTATTATAGGGGGCTTGAATATTGCCGGTGACGCAAATGTGAGAAAATATCTTCCTGGCATTCGCTTGTCTATGGATTTTCCCGGCTTCGCGTTTTTTAACATGGATATAACGGGATATATCGATGATAGTGACGGAATACCACGGGGTGCACCCGGTGAAGATGATAGTTTCATGATTGACTTCAATTGGGCGTATCCATTAGCACTCGGTTCTCATGATTTTAGTATTGAAGGTCATATTGAGTATATTGGTCAGCGAACTAATGAATTCGGTGCTGAAGTAAGTGATTGGGTATTCGGACAACCCCAGTTCCGTTATGATTTGGGCAAATCCCTATTTGCTACTCCTAATATTTTGTACTTGGGTGTTGAATGGCAGTTTTGGTTTAACAAATTGGGAGATGATGATACCGATGAAAACGTGGTGCAGGCATTAGTCGTATGGCGTTTATGAAACGGAGTTATCACCACCTGAAAGACTCGGATGGTCGACCTTCTTAACCTGATTAATTCATGCGACTCGTCGCGAGAGCACTTAACTCGCTCATAATAAGTTGATTAGAGAAAATTTCACAATGAAAGTGAATTTTCATTCACTGAGATGGAAAATTGAGTTAATCGGCTTATTTGAGCAGAAATTAGGGCTCGCAGCAGAATACTGATGAATTATTCAGGTTAGAATGCAAATTCCTATATTATTCAAAATTCAGGCGGTTAAAAATAAATGTTAACACGTTTATTAAAAATTTACGATCATGCACGCGAATAGAAATGCGGGTTCAGGGATACATACCAGCTCAAGATTCTAATCATAATGGTCTCCATGAGTGCAGCAATTATGGGGTGAAACGCATTTAAGTATGAAGTCAATTTATTTGGGACTGAACTGCCGTTACTTTGGAGTTCAGGCTTCAGCCTGGTTTTTATTTTTTTGAAGAATTAAATAAGCAAACTGAAGTTTGAACTCAAAAATAACGGCAATTATGGCAAATTATACAAATTGTTAACGCAAAATTCAGGAATATTGTGCTTAAAAATTATCCACCCATAATTGCTGCCATGAGTGCAGCATGCTATTTCTTTCACCTTGGTGTTCCTAATGTTAATATGGAATACTTATTGCGATAAACGATTACAATTTTTATAATGTAATAATTTTATACTAAACTCGTTATTTTATATTATTTATGAGCGATAAACCAAAAGTTTTAGTAGCCGATGACAGAAGGCCGATTCGATCAGTCATCAAACGGGAATTTGCAAAGTTGGATTATGAGGTCATCGAAGCAGAAGATGGGGTCGCCGCGCTTAAATGTTTAGTTGAAGTGCCAAATATATGTCTGATGACTCTTGACATGGAAATGCCTAACCTTGGCGGATTGGATGTTTTAAGAAAACTACAAGACGAAGAGTATAAAACACTGACGCAAAAGGTAAGTAACGACAATGTAAAAATAATACTTGTGACATCAAATGACACTCGAAGAGATAGGGATGCTGCATTCGGTCTTGGTGCTACGGATTTTGTCGTTAAACCCTTTGAAGAAGGGGAGCTTGCCGAGCTTGCAATCCAAATATTGCAGCCTAAGCAGCGATTTCAGGAATTAACCGTGTTGGTTGCAGATGATTCGGATTCACTCCGAAAGATAATTACCTCGGGACTAGATCAACTTGGTGTCAAAGTTATTGAAGTTTCAGATGGAGCAGATGCCTATAAGTTGGTAAAAAAAGATCCATCCAAAATTGATATTATTTTAACTGATCTTCACATGAATACGATGAATGGAGATGAATTATGCAAACTCATTCACCAGGATCATGCATTAAAACATATTCCTGTCATTGTATTAAGTTCAATTACTGATTCAGATCAAATTTTACATTTATTTAAACAGGGGGCTTCCGATTACTTATACAAACCGTTTCTGAAAGAGGAATTCAAGTCGAGAATAGCAGCCCATTTAAGAAGAACTCAATTGGAGAAAAGACTGGGTGGCACGATCGACGAGTTAAAAACACTTAACGAATTCAAGGACAGTTTAATTTCCATTTGTTCTCATGATTTACGTGCGCCATTGAACGGTGTTCTTGGTTTTACGGATTTATTGCTTGAAGATGAAGATATAAGGGAAAATAAGCATATTGAGATGCTAACACAAATCAAGCAATCAGGACGCTATTTACTCGAATTAATTAATGATATCTTAGACTTGGGCAAGATAGAATCAAATCAGGATATGGAATTTAAGACAGAATCAATAAATGTGATTATTCAGTCATGTATTGCAACCCTGCTATATACGGCCAAACCCAAAAATATAACACTTAATTTTGTCAAGAAACACAACAGGGACTATTTCGTTAATGGCAACTATAACGCCTTAGCACGCATTCTTAATAACCTTTTATCAAACGCCATTAAATTTACGCCGTTGGGGGGAAGCGTAACGGTAATAACGAACAGTATTGATACAGATCATGTCGTGATATCTGTTCGGGACACCGGTATTGGCATTCCCAAAGATCAAATTCCGAAACTGTTTGATAAATTTACCTCTGCCTCACAAAAAGGAACTGCTGGCGAAGAAAGTACCGGACTCGGATTATCTATAACTAAATCACTGGTATCCAAGCACGATGGTAAAATATCAGTCCAAAGTTCAGAGGGAAAGGGGGCTGAATTTGCTATAAACTTACCGCTAATCAATGATTCGGCAGATCATAATCTGACTAAGGGCAATCATCCCGAATCCAACAAAAATACGGAAGATGTGCCCGCAGGCCTTAAAATCCTTCTTGCAGATGATAATAATATGAACCTATCACTCGAAAGCAGGATACTGGAAAAACTGGGGTGTACTGTTAAATGCACACATGATGGATTGGAGGCTGTTGAGGAATTTCAACAAAATCATGCCACCGATAACTATGATATGATTTTTCTTGATATTGAAATGCCTCTTGTAAATGGTGTCGAGGCAGCACGACGGATTCGAGCCTTAGAAAACCAATTTACCAAGCGTGGTAGCAAGCAGCGATTGATCCCTATTGTTGCGATGACAGGTAATACCCAGGAAAAAGCTCACAGCGAATATAGATCTGCCGGTATGAATGATGTTATTACCAAGCCAGTCAATAAAGCTGATATTCAGAAAATTCTTATTACTTACTGTACCTAATAAATACCAACTTTTTCCCAAATCAAAAATTCCGATTCTATGCTAAAAAAGGTAATGATAAAAAAAAATCATTAAATCCAAATTTTTTTTTAATTTGATCTGATCATGTGGGATAATCAATATTTCGTTACCTCGATATTGGAATTGGTATGAATTAAGCGAGTTGTGAATCGCAATATCGATAGAATTGGTGCATTGGAAGATTGTTATGATGACGAGGTTTGTATTAGTAGATTAGCCGGATGAATTAATCAGGTTAGAAGAGAACAATCGAGTTGGGGATAATTTTATTTTTAGTTTAGGTATTTTGGTCAGTTTTATATAAGTCCATACAGTCAATTCATGCACTATGAAACCGAATTTTAACTGTCTCAAAAATTTGAAATCAGTCGTTGGAACCAATCTGATTACTTCAATTAATTAGGACAATAAAAAGAAAGTCAACACGATGCCAGCTACGCAAAAAACAGAACGATCTGACTTTGTCGAAGAAATCCAGGAACATCTTAGTGGATTAGAGCAGGATTTACTGACTATCGAAAACGATGGCATCAAACACGGTATAAGTCTACTCAATAAAGTCTTTCGAGCAGTTCATGCTGTATATGGTGGTGCCAGCCTGTTTGGTTATGAAAATCTAAAGCAGCTGTCCTTAGCCACCGGCAACTTAATACACTTATTGAAAACCAATATTATTGCATCAGAGGCAGAAATATACAGCCTTTTGCAATCATCTATTCAATCAATACGATCGTTATCCTCCAATCTTGATTCAGATAATATCGATGACATTTTGGAAGAACTGGTAACTTTGAATGGAGCAATTACGGCAAATTTACCTAATGATCGGTTAGCATCTCTCACATCTTTGGTATCGCTGCCAATTCCGGAAAGTCAAGAATCCTTCGAAATTTCTCAGTTGATTTACGATTTAGCTGTAGCCGAAGGGATGCACCTATATATCTTAAAATACGACGTAAAAAAAGACATCTTATCACAGGAAAAGACAGCGATGGATGTTGTGCGAGAATTGCAACAGGCTGGTATTCTATTGGATTGCAAAACGAAATCTAATCTGAAGAAGAAAAAATGGGACATGACAAAATCCCTAAGTTCTTTGGATGTCCTCGCAGCGACAATTCTGGAATTAGAGTTTGTGGAAACACTCACCGGATTGTCAGGTGACGCTATCACGATTGTCAATCGTGCTGATACTGACATATCGCAACAACAGCAAGAAGAGAGGGAGATCAGGACGGATGATCTCTTTATAACAGAGAAGGATGAACCGCAAATGAAGTCAAATGTCTCAGGAAGTTTGGAAATTGACGAGGTGCTCATTGAATTTCCTGACTCACAATCACCTCCAGCTGACACAAACCTGCAATTAGCCGACACGCTTAGCAATGTTCAGGAATCGTTATCATCTCTCGATCAGATTCAGCAACCCAAAGATGTAGCTGAACCATCGACACCAGTAACAAAACCTGTCGCTGTGCAAAAAAACACTACAGCTCAAAAGCCTACAGCGCAAGCCGACTCGTCATCACCATCATCTTCCAGCAGTTCATTACGGGTCAATGTTAAAGTTCTGGACACGTTAATGACGATGGCAGGAGAGTTAGTTTTGACTCGAAATCAATTGCTGCAATCCGTTAGTTCAAGGGATTTTTCAGCGATTGACCGAATCACACAGCGTGTCGATTTGATCACATCCGAATTGCAAGCAGCGATTATGTCTACACGAATGCAGCCAGTTGGCAATGTGTTCAGCAAATTTAACCGGGTGGTACGTGACTTATCTAGAAATCTACAGAAAGAAATTGATTTAATTATCGAAGGCGAAGACGTTGAGTTGGATAAAACGATCATTGAAGCGATTAGCGACCCATTGACCCATCTGATACGCAATTCAGTGGACCACGGACTGGAAACTCCGAATGAACGTACCGGACAGGGAAAACCAACAACGGGTACACTCAAATTAAGCGCCTATCATGAGGCAGGTCAAGTCATTATTGAAATCATGGATGACGGCAGGGGCGTTAACCATGAAAAAGTAAAAGCCAAAGCACTGGAAATCGGTTTGTATGATCAAAGCCAATTGGATGCCATGAGTCAAAAGGATTTGGTGCAAATCATTCTTAAACCTGGTTTTTCTACTGCAGAACAGGTCACAGACATTTCCGGACGCGGTGTTGGTATGGATGTTGTTCATACCAATTTATCTAAACTGGGTGGTGTCATCGATATTGATACGCAAATTGGCAAGGGAACAACGATTCGGATCAAACTGCCATTGACACTTGCAATTATTCCATCATTGCTGGTTTCTGCACACTCAGAACGGTTTGCAATTCCTCAAGTCAACCTCCTTGAATTAGTTCGCATCCCACCAGCCCAGGTTGAGCGTCGGATCGAAAATGTTGGCGAGGCACTGGTTATGAGGCTGCGAGGGAATTTACTGCCACTGGTACCGTTAAGTGATGTCTTGGGAATTACGTCGAACGGTGTTAACACTACAGAAAACTGGACACAAGAACACTCAGCAGATAGCAATCAGACGAAGACGGGTGTTGAAGGTTCTGGTGAAGCAATGAATATCGCAGTTGTATCAGCCGGCAATTTCAATTATGGACTAATTATTGATGAACTGCTTGACATGGAGGAAATCGTCGTTAAACCGTTAGGATATCATCTCGGTATGTGTAAGGAAAATGCGGGAGCGACCATACTTGGTGACGGACGTGTCGCACTTATACTTGATATTGTCGGAGTCAGTAAAACCATGAATATTCATGCGGTCAGTGACAGCGCTGACGACCGAGACAGTAAACATAATCTATCAAATAACACGATAGCCGATATCCAATCATTGCTGATTGTTGAAAATGGTCTTGATGAACGATTTGCCTTTGCCCTCGGTTTGATTACCCGCATCGAAAAAATTTCGGCCAAAACCATCGAAAAATTGGGGAACATCAATGTCATTAAATACCGGGGATCGACACTGGCCTTAATATCTATAGAAGACGTTGCCAAGGTGCAGCCTCGCAAAAATAAGGATCAGTTATTTGCCATAATATTTACAATCTCCGGCAGGGAAATCGGTATCCTGGTATCAGAACTCATTGATATTATGGATGTTGAACTTAAGATTGATGAAATGACATTTAGGCAGCCCGGGATTCTCGGATCTGCAATCATTATGGATCAGATCACGATGATGGTTGATCCGTTTGGTATGATCTCCACAGCGCGTCCGGAATGGAATCTTGATGCAGACAAGTCGGATTCCAATGAAACAGCCACGATATTGGTTGCTGAAGATTCAGATTTTTTCAGGAAACAAATCACCAGTTTTATTGCGGCAGCAGGATATAACGTTGTCGATGCAGCTGATGGTCTCAAAGCATGGGATGAACTTAAAAAAGCAGATCAGAAATTTGATCTGGTTATCACCGATATCGAAATGCCCAACCTTGATGGGTTAGGGCTAACTAAAAAAATCCGGGGCGATAACAATCTCAGGCAGTTACCAGTCATTGCCATTACATCACTCGCCGGAGAGGAAGATGAAGCCGTGGCAAAACAGTCAGGCGTAGACCGATATATGGTTAAACTCGACAGAGAAGCAGTCATTGCAGAAATTGCGGACCTTATACCCGGGAGAAATGGTGCAGCGGTGACGGCTTAGTGATCTGTGAGATAAGAGAGTAAGGTAAGTCCAGAGCAGTTTGTCGGGGTCCACGCGTTAGCGTGTTGTTATAGTCACTCTAATGGGTGAACTTCAACGAAATCTTAACAAGCCATTGCAATTTTTATTTTTAATGAATTTACAGGATATCTCGAATAAGGCACGTGTCTCGTTTGTAGTCCCGCCTTCAGGCGGAAGTCTGAACGACGCTTCAGCGAGGACATCCCACCATAAGATCGCTGAAGCTTTCCTGAAACTTCCGCCTGAAGGCGGGACTACGAACGAGCTGCAATTAAATTTATAGTGTAGGAGGTTCGGAGTAACGTTCCGTTCATGAGCAGGACTGATGCTGCCAATCGCTACCATAAAGTAGCTCTGGCAAAGCCGGTCAATTTTATGACATTAAGTCGAAAATGGTCGGAAACCAGTAAGACCTGAAGTTGACATAATCAGGCGATTCTAACAGATAAAAACGAGGATGAGAAAATGAGTGTTGCAGAAAGTCACGCGGTTTCGAATAAAAACCTGGAACTGACTGTGTTCGATATAGGCAAAATCACCTGTGCGATTGATATATCTCACGTTCAGGAAATCAATAGGCATATTGAAATAACTCGGGTTTATCACGCACCCTCTTACGTCCGTGGTGTCATGAGCCTCCGTGGACAAATCGTAACTATTATTGATATGCACACCAAGTTTGGACTGGCGCCAATCGATATCAATGATGATATGAGGATAATCATCGTCCGATCGCGGGACCAATCTTCAATTGGTCTGCTAGTTGATAGCGTCGATGATATTGTCATTGCCGATTCGTCGGACGTTGCACCACCACCACCCAATATCAGTGGTATTTGTGGTACGTTTTTTACTGGAGTGTATAAGACTAAAAAGACACTGATCGCCATTCTCAACATAGAAGAAATATTAAAACTCACGGAAAAATAATTAAGACAATTCTACAGCTTAGGACGTAAGGATCAAATGGAAGGACACGAACTGAATACCAAATTGTTAGAAGAATCATTTTCCAAACTTGCGCAAAACGGTACAAAATTGGTCAAGCAATTCTATGACGAATTATTCAAACGTCATCCGGGTGTTGAACCCTTATTCAAAAGTTCAAAACGAGCGGACCAGGAGAAAAAACTTCTGAATGCACTCAAGCTCGTGGTGAAAAACGTAAATCAACCGGACAAATTAGCGAAAGCGCTTGAGACACTCGGTAAGAATCATGAATCCTATGGAGCAAAAGCTGAGCATTATCCCTTGGTCAAAGCCGTACTACTAGATGTCATGAAAAGGTTGGCAGGCAACGACTGGACTGAATCGGTTTCAGAAACATGGGACTTAGCAATACAAACCGTTGCAGAATTAATGTTGAACGGATATAAAAACAGTGAAAATAACACAGGCAAAACTATAACGAAAGGAAATGAAATCATGGCGACCACAACAACTACAACCAATCAGAAACTAAATGAACAACTGACAGGATATAAGGGCAAAATCGACGCGATCAATAAGTCACAGGCAGTAATCGAGTTTAACTTGGATGGCACGATTATTACAGCCAATGACAATTTTCTGAATACAGTCGGCTACTCTCTGGATGAAATCAAGGGAGAACATCACTCGATGTTTGTCGAACCAGCCTATGCAAAAAGTAAAGAGTACAAGGCATTCTGGAAGAAACTCAATAATGGGGAATTTGTTTCTGAGGTCTTCAAGCGATTAGGCAAAGGAGGTAAAGAAGTCTGGATTCAAGCGTCATACAATCCTATTTTTGATCAAAACGGCAAACCTGTTAGTGTTGTGAAATTTGCTACAGATGTCACCACCGTCCAATTACAGGCGGCAGATTTTCGTGGACAAATCGATGCCGTCAGCAAATCACAGGCGGTCATTGAGTTCAATTTAGATGGCACGATTATTTCTGCCAATGATAATTTCCTGAATACGGTTGGTTACTCTCTGGAAGAAATCAAGGGACACCACCACTCACTATTTGTTGAACCTGCTTATGGCAAAAGCAAAGAGTATAAGGAATTCTGGAAGAAACTCAATAACGGGGAATTCATTGCGGAGGTCTTTAAGCGAATTGGCAAAGGGGGTAAGGAAGTTTGGATTCAGGCATCTTACAATCCTATTCAGGATTTAAACGGCCAACCATTCAAGGTTGTAAAATATGCGACAGACATCACGGCTGAAAGATTACAGTCGGCAGATTATCTCGGCCAGATTGAAGCTGTTGGCAAATCGCAGGCGGTCATTGAGTTCAATATGGATGGCACGATTATTACAGCCAATGACAATTTCTTGAATACCGTTGGTTATTCACTGGATGAGATCAAGGGAGAACATCACTCAATGTTTGTTGAACCATCCTATGGCAAAAGTAAAGAGTATAAGGAATTCTGGGAAAAACTTAACCGCGGTGAATTTATCGCCGATATCTTCAAGCGATTTGGTAAAGACGGTAAGGTCATTTGGATTCAAGCATCTTATAATCCTATTCTGGATTTAAATGGTCGGCCATTTAAGGTCGTAAAATACGCAACAGACGTTACTGAAGAGCAAAAGACAGCTGCGCTTAAATCTTCTGTCGAAGGTTCTGGGACTGCCATGATCACATGCGATCGAGATTTGGTTATAACTTATGCAAATCCTGCAACGATCAAGATGGTCGACGAAAATCTAAGTATTTTTGAAGAGGCATTCCCTGGATTTGATTTGAGTAAAGTTGTTGGTACCTGCATAGACGACTTTCATAAAAAACCTGCACATCAACGAAAGATTCTCGATGATCCCAAGAATTTTCCTTATGTAACAGATATAAGGGTGGGACCCTTAACCTTCCAACTAAATGTAACCGCGATGCTTGATGCCAAAGGTGACTATATTGGAAACACTCTGGAATGGGCAAATGTCACTGAAATACGTGCAAAAATCGCCGAGGCGGCTCGCCTGCAATCGTCAATTGAGGGTTCGGGTACTGCCATGGTTACGTGTGATAGAGATCTGGTGATCACATATGTAAATCCTGCTACCATCAAAATATTAGAGGAAAATCTCAGTACATTTAAGACTGCATTCCCTGGATTTGATGTGAGTAAAATCGTGGGTACCTGTATTGACGATTTTCATAAACGGCCGGAGCACCAGAGAAAAATTCTTGCTGACCCGAAAAATTTTCCCTATCAGGCAGACATAAGGATTGGTGATTTAATTTTCTCACTCAATGTCACGGCCATGATGGATCAAAATGGTGCGTACATCGGCAATACATTGGAATGGGCCGATGTCACAGAGCAAAGAAACAATGCGGAAAATCTAAAACGAACGATTACCGGTGTTGAACGAGGTACAGTAGAGCTGACAGAAGCCACAGGCAGTTTATCAACTCTATCTGATCAAATGTTTACACAGACAGACAAGATCGGTGCAGAGTGTAATTCCGTTGCTGCAGCGACTGAAGAGATGAGCACCAATATGACAACGGTTGCCGCCGGTGCTGAGCAGGCATCTGCTAACCTGGTATCGGTCGCTGGCGCCACCGAGCAGATGTCATCTACTGTTAATGAAATCGCCCGTAATACCGAGAAGGCACGTAACGTAACTGACCAGGCCGTTCAAAGTGTTGATACGGCTTCAGGGCGTGTTGATGAACTCGGTAACGCAGCAAAGGAAATCAGTAAGGTTATTGAAGCCATTGTTGAAATTGCCGAACAGACTAAGCTTTTGGCATTGAATGCAACGATTGAAGCAGCACGGGCGGGTGAAGCTGGTAAAGGTTTTGCCGTTGTTGCCAATGAAGTTAAAGAACTGGCAAAACAAACACGGGATGCGACCGCCGATATACGCATGAAAATTGAGGCGATGCAATCATCAACAGATAAAACCGTTAGTGAAATCGGCAATATCAGTTCGGTTATTAATAACGTCAATGAAATTGTTAATACCATTGCGGCTTCTGTAGAAGAACAGAATGTGACGACTCAGGATATTGCCAAAAATATTGCTGAGGCGACGCAAGGGATTAAAGATGTCACGCAAAATGTTGTGCAAACTGCTGATGTCGCGAAGGAAGTCGCGCAAAATATCAATGGAGTTAGCAACGGTATTAGTGATCTGAAAACAGCTGCAAACTCGGTGAAGGATAATACTGAAACCGTGACAACAACCGGTAATGATTTGCAAGAAATCGTTAAATCATCCGGTCTTAGCTAAAGGTGATTATGTCAATCGTAAGAATGGTAGAAATACAGATTAATAGAGATTGTGTTTGAATACGGGCTTAGGTTAGGATATAGGTTGGCTGTCGCCCTTCAGAAGAGCGACTAGCTAACCCGTTTTACCGCCTCTTTTAATACAAAACGAAACTTTAATTGTGAATTGATAATTTTTCCTGTTTTTGGTTTCAGTCATTAACAATTAGTCGTTAACAATTTACCATTGACAATTCTTAAGTTTCAAAGGAGCGACTATTCAAGGCCTCCGATTCTCGGTCTTGGTTAATACAAAACGAAACTTGGTTTCAGGTGTCAGGTTTCAGAAGATTGAAGATCATTAGCACGGGTTTTTGACACCTGAACACTGAAACCTGAAACCTAAAAAAACTTTAACTTTCAAAGAAGCGACTATCAAGGCCTCCGATTCTCGGTCTTGGTTAATATAAAACGAAACTTGGTGTCAGGTTTCAGAAGATTGAAGATCATTAGCACGGTTTTTTGATACCTGAACACTGAAACCTGAAACCTAAAAAAACTTTAACTTTCAAAGAAGCGACTATCAAGGCCATCCGATTCTCGGTCTTGGTTAATATAAAACGAAACTTGGTGCCAGGTTTCAGAAGATTGAAGATCATTAGCACGGTTTTTTGATACCTGAACACTGAAACCTGAAACCTAAAAAAACTTTAACTTTCAAAGAAGCGACTATCAAGGCCTCCGATTCTCGGTCTTGGTTAATATAAAACGAAACTTGGTTTCAGGTTTCAGGTTTCAGAAGATTGAAGATCATTAGCACGGTTTTTTGACACCTGAACACTGAAACCTGAAACCTAAAAAAACTTTAACTTTCAAAGAATTCTTGGTGCTTCTGAAGGGGGCCTGAGAAACAGCTCGGAATTCAAGATCTATAATTTACGTTTAACTTCAGGTTTCGTTCGTTCGCCGTGAGCCGGGTGGTTTGCGTTTTTTTGAGCTGCACAAAAAACAGCGATGACTCGCTTAACGATTAGCATGATCGTCCTGCAATTTAAATTTTTTATAGTGTTACCCTCCCTTTGTCAGGGGGAGATCGGAAGATAATTACAGATAGAATCAATCTTAACTTTAACCTGAATCCGTGAAGGTTTTCTTTGAATGCAGTTGCGAGGCAGTAAGTATTTAGCTGTAGTGACTACTGCAACTACTTACTCACGAAGCAAATGCATTTTAAGAAAGCCTCCGCGAAGCGGCGACATATTGCCAATTTGTAAAATACCTAATAGTTATTTCGTCTTGAACCTACTGTCACGGATTCAGGTTTAAGACAAACGAATGTGATTGATCCAATGCTCTGTGTGGTCATGAATTCATTATCAAAAAAATTTTAATCAACTTAACATTAAATAATGCCATATGAAAAAAATTGATTTTTCTGATCCTGTGTTTCAAGACTTTCTGGAAGATACAATTGAGACTCTGGAAAAATTGGATCAGGATATGATGACTCTTGAAAAATCACCCGAAAATCCAGCGCCTGATTTAATAAATGAGATCTTTCGCTGGATTCATTCAATAAAAGGAAATGCTGGTTTCGTCGGATTGTCAAAGATTCGGGAATTGGCTCATGCGATGGAAAATGTGTTTGGCGAGATCAGATGCGGCAACATACACTTATCGTCAGAAATGGTTAATCCTATTTTCAATGGTCTGGACAAATTAAAATATTTAATCGGCGATATTGAAAATTCGGAATCTTCAGATATCGCAGATTTGGCTGCAACCATCAATGACTGTATTAAAATTACCCCTCCTCGGGCTGACACCGTTTCCGAAAGTATACAGGAGATCGACCTGGAAAAAATATCATTTGAACCGGCAGACGATGATGCTAATGACGAACCTCCCATTGATTTTTCGGATGAACTTATATTTGATTTTCAAGAAGAAGCGTTAGAAGCATTGGAGGTTCTGGACCGAGATTTCTTAACCCTTGAGGCACATCTCGACTCGCCGAAGCCTGACCTTATTAATCGAATTTTTCGAGAAGTTCATACTGTTAAAGGGACTGCTGGATTCTTTAATTTAACAAAGATACAGAAACTGGCTCACGCAATGGAGAATATATTTGATGATGTCAGAAAAGATAAATTTCAAATAAGTGTTCAATTCATGAACGTACTGTTTCAGGGATTAGATACTCTTAAGGGAATGATCACCGACCTTGAGAGTTCCCAATCTATTAATATTTCAGAATTAATTTCAATACTAAACAGGACGTCAGGCATTGAAGAACAACCTGCTGGTCCCTTGACGGTGAAAAAAAATGACGCAGTCGAAGAAAAAATCATACCATCAGTTTCAGCATGGGATTCATTGGTCAAACGCATTGAACAAACCCCTACCTTTCCAGACTGTTACGACTGCGTTAGAGCGATTTTAGATGATGAATCGTATGAAATTGATCAATTTGCCTGGACCGCATTATGTACCGGGAGTTCTGGGGAGAAAATTATTGCAACTGAATTTTTTTCTCAGACACAGGAACGGCTTGTGATACCCCACCTGATAGTCAACAGCAAATCCAGTGATTCAGCCGTGCGTTTCGCGTCGTTTCGGGGACTTGATGCCATCAGCATAGCAGAAGTTGGGTATACGTGTATTCATGGACTTAACGATGATGATGCGCAGGTTCGAGCACTCGTCCTGAAGATAGTAGAAAAAAATGTATCTCCCCTGATTTCAGGCATATTCAAACGTATGTTGGAAGACAGTCAATTTAATGGAAAATTATCAAGTACACTCGGAGAAGTGCCGATTCCTGATATTCTATTTAATTTGAAAGAAAACCCTGAATGTATTAGAAAAATTTCTCAAATTGTCTTTAAAAAAGGAACGGAAACCATGGTTGATGACTATTGGAAAAAATCAAAATTTGGAATGGATGCAGATATACAAACCATTTGGGATAAGGCCGGGATAAAGGTGCATGACTAATGTCACCTCTACGCACTCTCATTGTTGACGATTCCAGTTTGTTTCGACGAACACTCAATCGCATCCTTAGTACGATATCAGATATAGATATCGTTGGTACTGCGTGCGATGGTGACCAGGCGCTGGCAAAAGCCACAGAACTAAATCCTGATCTGGTTACATTGGATGTAGAAATGCCAGGAATGAATGGACTTGAAACATTGCAACGTTTGAAAAAAATATTACCCAACGTGTTCGTGATTATGGTCAGTTCACAGACTCAAAACGGGGCAGGTATTACTCTGAAGTGTCTTGAACACGGTGCATTTGACTTTATCGCTAAACCTGAATCTAATGATGCGCAGGAAAATGAGAGACATTTATCCCGGCAGATTGCCAGTATAGTCCAGGCTGTATCTCAAAAATACCGAATTTCCAAACTACTTTATGGTGACGGTGGAGCTAAGCAAAAACTGACCAAATCAATCACTAAACCGACACCCAAATCGACCGTACGTGAGATCCACACTCAAGGGCCAATCCAAATCATTGGTATTGCTGTGTCTACAGGAGGCCCAAACGCACTTGGAGTGCTCATTCCCAAACTTCGTCAAGATAACGACGTCCCTATAGTCATTGTTCAACATATGCCCCCGGTATTTACTAAATCGTTGGCAGAGAGTCTTAACAAGAATAGTCATTTAACTGTTGTTGAAGCTGTTCAGGGTGAGAAGCTTAAGTCGAACCATGTGTACATTGCTCCTGGAGGAAAACAAATGAAGATCAATATGAACAGGGAAATTGTTATTACTGATGATCCTCCTGAGAATCATTGTAAACCTGCTGCGGACTATTTATTTCGCTCACTAGCAAGTGTATTCAAGCAACACTCTTTGGGAGTCATTATGACGGGCATGGGAAGTGACGGGGTCATAGGATTACAATTAATGAAACAATATGGTGTGACTATAATTGCTCAGGATGAACCATCATCTGTTGTTCATGGCATGCCGGGAGCTGCCATCGAAGCGGGAATTGTCGATCAAATTCTGCCATTATCTAATCTATCGTCAAAGATAACGGAATTAGTCGCTAAATATAAAAGACACGCTTTGAATATATAAGTAAGTAACGTTGTCATGAATACGTGTTAAGGCATGTCGAAGACCAGTTAAGGATTGAAGTGCTTCGACAGATTCACAAATAATGCTAAATGTCAATTAAGGAAGATATGTAGGGTCTTTCTTTAACCACCGTTAATTAATAACTTAGATTGATAATAATTTGAGATAAAATGAAATATGTCTTATACCATACCAATCAGCACGATGGAGTTGCCGGTAATTATCAAATATATTTACAAAATATGCGGGATTACTCTGACCAATGAAAAGAAATATTTAATTGAATCCAGACTTGGACCCCTGGTAAAAAAGTACGGTTTTTCCAGTTACAGTGAACTTTATTATAAATCACAAAAAGATGAATCACAGGGATTAACTTTTGAAATTGTAGAAGCTATTACGACTAATGAAACGTCTTTTTTTAGAGACCAATCAATGTTTGATCTATTAAAATATAAGATCATACCAGACAATTTTGAACGAAAGGCGACTCTTGTGGGGTCAAGTGCAACATCGCTTAAAATGTGGAGTGCAGCCTGTTCCAGCGGTCAGGAAATTTATTCAGTCATGATGGTATTGAAAGAGCTTTTAGGAAATTTGGAATTGTATAACATCAGTACCCTTGCGACTGATATATCGAATGAGATGGTGCGTAAGGCGAGTGTTGGTATTTATAATCCGACAGAGGTTAACCGGGGCCTCTCACCACCACATATCAGTAGATATTTTACGATTCAGGGGAATGAATATAAAATTAGAGATGAGTTGAGGGCTTTTGCTACATTCAGGAAAATTAATTTGCTTGAACCATTTACCACGGTAGGGAACTTTGACATAATTTTTTGCCGTAACGTCGCGATCTATTTTAACCCGGTTGACCGTAAAAGTTTGTTTGATCGTTTGGCCAGTCGCCTCAATCCTCATGGAGTATTGATTGTCGGCTCAAGCGAATCACTTATTAGCGTCACTAATTGCTACCAACAGATGGAATTTCGTGGGGCACGCTATTATGTACGAAATTGATTAAAAATCAGTCTTTCTTAAACAAATTAGTGGAGATGGCGGACACTCAAAAATTGTAAAAATTAACTAATGAAAATAGTAAACATGATGAATGTAATTGTTATTGGTATAAATCATGAAACTGCCCCGATTGAGATACGGGAAATGTTTTATCTATCTCAGGATGAACAGAAACAGATGATCGGCCTTGTTATGCAACATCACCTGATCAAAGAATGTTTTGTTTTGTCAACCTGCAATCGGACTGAAATCTACGCTGTCGTTGCGGGTTGCTCGCTAGATTCCCATTGTCTAATTGATCAATTAATCGCGTATAAGAACCTGTCTCATACCTCCGCATTGGACCATTGTTTTTATACTTACCAGAATGATAGTGCAATTCAACATTTGCTGGAGGTCGCATGCGGTCTGGATTCATTGATTATCGGTGAAACCCAAATATTAGGTCAACTAAAACGATCTATCGATATGGCGCGAAATGTGTCATCGATAGGAATATATTTTAATATACTTTCGAATATTGCGATTAGATCCGGAAAAAAGGCTCGCCATGACACGCATATAAATTGCGGCGGAACGTCGATCAGCTGGGCAGCAGTAAATCTTGCAGAAAACCATTTCGGGACGTTAGAAAATAAATCTTTTCTTATTATAGGCGCAGGAAAAATGGGAAGTATTACCGGGGAACAATTGATCAGGAAAAATATATCGCAATTATATTTCGTTAACCGAACCTATGATAAAGCAAAATCTTTAGCCCAACGCCTTGGTGGCCATGCGTTGCCTTTCAGTAGTCTTGAAAATGCTATCGGCCGAGCAGATATATGCATTAGTTCGTATATCATCGACAGGGAAATGCTGGATAAAATTCCTCATGTAAATGCGAATAGGGAGCGATTAATGATTGACATTTCTGTACCACGGAATATTGATCCTCAAGTTGGCAAGATTTCAACGATTACGTTGTATGATATCGACAATTTAAAGGAAGCCATGGACATCAATGTTGAACGTCGTCAACAGGCCAAGAATTGCGTCAATGAGCTGATTGAACGAAAAATGTTCGAATTTCGTAAAAAAATTAAAAAATCAGCCGAGCGGAAGAATAAGGTGGATGAGTCAAACATGTGTACAGTCTAACTTTATTGGATCTGTACTGATTTAATAGTATAGGAATTTGAATTCTAAGTGGTTATAATTGCGATAAAAGTACATATTTAATGAAACCACATTATTCTGGAGGAGCGTTAGTTTGTAGTTCCGTCTTCAGGCGGAAGTCTCCGATGAGCTTTAGCGAGTCGATAGGTGCCATACACTCGCTGAAGCGTCGTTAAAACTTCCGCCTGAAGACGGGACTACAAACCTAAC
>JAJFLO010000341.1 GCA_021772675.1 Verrucomicrobiota bacterium
TTGTTGGTAATAAATTTCCAAGATATCTTGAATAAGGAGCATGTCCCGTTTGTAGTTCCGTCTTCAGGCGGAAGTTTTAGGAGAGCTTCAGCGATCCTGGGTTGAGATGTCCTCGCTGAAGCGTCGTTAAGACTTCCGCCTGAAGACGGGACTACAAACCTTACCCTGTCCGGGTTTTGTTTGCGTTGATTTGATTGTATAAGCACTTGTATTCTTAGTCGTTACTATTTGCAGATAAAAACCCCGGCGCAGCCGGTTAAATTTACCTGAATCCGTGACGGTAGGTTCAAGACGAAATAGCTATTAGGTATTTTACAAATTAGCAATATGTCGCCATTTCGCGGAGGCTTTGTTTAAATGCATTTGCTTCGTTAGTAAGCAGTTGCAGTAGTCATTCTGCTGGACAGCAGAACTAAATACTCACTGCCTCGCAATTACATTCAAAGAAAACCTTCACGGATTCAGGTTTAAGTTATACCGACAGCCATCAGGTTTTCGATCCCGCTGAGCGGGATAAAATTGTTGCCTGAAATGAATAACGAATGTCGAAAAAACTACTGCTTGCAGTATATTATTGATGCGAAAAAAAGCCCCGGCAAAACCGATTAAAGGAATAATTTGTGGACGAGAGTGAGATAAATTTTGATGATGTAGATAATAACTCTGCTGGAGGCAGCGTCGTTGAAACCTATAGTATTGGTGAGGTGATTGACGAACTGAAGACTTACGGCATGAAGGGTGAACATTATAAAATCGAACAGCAAATTGGTCAGGGGGGAATGGCGACGATTTATAAAGCTTACCATATTGGGTTAAAGCACTCTACAGTACTTAAGGTCATTCTGCCTGAAATAATGGATGATCATGATATGGTCACCCGATTTGTCGAGGAAGCCCGAATTACAAGTCAGCTTCAGCATGGAAATATTGTTCCTGTAAATGATATCGGAATACTGAGTAATGAACGCATATTTTATAGTATGTATCTTGTTGAAGGCGAAGAGCTTGAGGCGATTCTTAAGCAGTTAGTGTCAGGGGATGTTGCTTATGAAAAAAAGTATAATATACATTCATTGTTGACAATTTTTCGCAAAGTCTGTGATGCCTGTGCATTTGCCCACTCGAAAAAAATTCTTCATAGAGATATAAAACCAGATAATATAATGATCGGTAACTTTGGTGATGTTTATCTGATGGACTGGGGACTAGCAGCCAGAGAAGAATCCATAGGTGAAGATGTTGAAATGGATGATGATCTTTCCCAAAGCACTGCGGTTATCAAATTATTGGACGAAAGGGACCAATATATACGTGCCACTCCGGCTTATATGTCCCCCGAACAGGCATATGGTAAAACTAGCACATTAGATCGTCGCACCGATATTTTTTTACTAGGTGCGACGCTATATGCGATCGCGACACTTTGTGAACCCTATACCGGAGATACCCTGGCAGAAGCAATGTCATATGCCCGAACCTGTAATTTTATTCCTCCAAATGAAAGGGCACCAGAACGGAATATTCCCGATGATCTTTGCAGTATTATTATGCGAGCAATGCAGGAAAATCCCGAAGATCGTTATCAAACTGTTGAGGAAATGTGCGTCGATATCGACGCATTCATTAATGGCAACGCTATATCGATCAAAAAATCATTCCGCAGTGGTACATTTCTCATAAGGGAAGGGGACGTGGGCAATGAAGCGTATGTCATAACAGAGGGAAAAGTTGAAGTAAATAAAATGATTGATGATATCAAAGTCAATCTCAGAACATTGGGACCGGGAGATTGTGTCGGCGAATTGGCCGTCATCTCACCGGCACCCCGTTCGGCAACTGTGATGGCGCTCGGTGATGTGGAAGTTATTGTAATTAATGAAAACATTATAAAACAGGGAATCGAAAAATTGCCATCATGGATGACTAAAATCATTCAGTCAC
The DNA here is from genome assembly GCA_021772675.1 of Verrucomicrobiota bacterium. Classification (GTDB taxonomy): domain Bacteria; phylum Verrucomicrobiota; class Lentisphaeria; order JABSQK01; family JAJFLO01; genus JAJFLO01. The sequence continues at coordinate 1,942 of JAJFLO010000341.1, forward strand.
TGGTAGAGCATTTACGTGAAGCAACAGGAAATGTACACTATCTGATCAGTAAAGACTGCAGTTATCATGTTATTGCCCAGGTGCGATTACTCTATCCGGCAATGGGCAGACTGGCAAGAGATGAAAAAATTAATGATGTACTTATAGTCGTTGAAACAGGCAGGCTAATCAGAGAAATTACACTTAATCTATCCATTCCGGAAGATCGTATCACCGCTGTTATTACGACGCTTTTTGAATGTGGACTGTTGAGGCCATATAGGGAATCAGAGTTTTTCATACCCAATTTTCAGACCTTCTATAAATTTACAGATTTTACGGCAAAACGACTCGGTATCCAATCGGCTATTACTAATGAACGTGCACCGTTTCTCTTTGCCAGTAACATTGAAACAACGTTGTCATTGATGGACAGCGACAAAATTGATGAACAATCTGATCTTGAAACGGTGTATTCTGAACAATTGACTGATGCAAAAATAGATTCAACACAATTCTTTGATTCTCTATACAATGCTGTAATTCGTTAACGTCTAAATCATTCCGTCTAAGGGAGTTTATTTATTAGCTTTTTTGAGTTTTTCAATATGGGGGGCAGTTTCTGATGGCGACATTGCTATCGATCTCCAGCAGATGCTGCCTCCCATATTTTTTTCGGCAATCAAAACCAGCCTTAAATAAGTTTAAACTTCAAAGGAGCGACTATCAAGGCCTCCGATTCTCGGTCTTGGTTAATATAAAACGAAACTTGGTTTCAGGTGTCAGGTTTCAGAAGATTGAAGATCATTAGCACGGGTTTTTGACACCTGAACACTGAAACCTGAGACCTAAAAAAACTTTAACTTTCAAAGAAGCGACTATCAAGGCCTCCGATTCTCGGTCTTGGTTAATATAAAACGAAACTTGGTTTCAGGTGTCAGGTTTCAGAAGATTGAAGATCATTAGCACGGGTCTTTGACACCTGAA
>JAJFLO010000342.1 GCA_021772675.1 Verrucomicrobiota bacterium
AACAAATTGTGGAGTACACTCCATCAAAAGATATGTATCATTTCAGATGGCCTGTAGAGGAAGCATACAAGTTATTGAAATGTAAAATGGGAATCGACAAGTTCTCCGGAAAAAGCGTTCTTGCTGTAAAACAGGATTTCTTTGCCAAAATTCTCATGTTTAATTTAACTTCAATGCTGATTGCCCCAATCGATGAGCAGCTTGAAGTTAAGATAAAAAATGACAAACATGACTATAAGGTCAATCGAACGAGAGCTTTGGCAAAAATGAAAGAGTTCGGCATCTTGCTCTTTTTTAAAGACTCAATAAACTATATCATTGAACGCTTACACAAATTATTCTTCATTAGGCCAACTCAAATCCGATTAAATCGAAGTTTTCAACGGAAAAAAGATAGAAAAAAATTTCAATTCGCATTTGCATATCAACCTATCTCTTAACTTAACGACATTGGGGTTACTGGTGCCTAATGCGAAAATAGGGATTTAAAATTATCGTTTTTAGAAATTTAACTATAACGTTAACGTAAATAATCAAATGAACGTTTCTCTAAGATTTGATGCTGAACCCAAAATCTTTGTCAATAGCCTTCCAAAATCAGGCACAAATCTTTTAACCAGTATTTTAGCTCTCATACCCTGTCTAAAATTTCAACGCCTTCCATTAACGCGCATATTAAGACAACATCCTCTGAATCAATTATTTTTTTTCAGTAATAAGACAGTCTATGTAGGTATTGATCAACCTACCAGAGTAAAATTTCAAACTCTTGAATATACCCTCAAGAAACTCAAACAGGGTTGTTTTGCCACTGGTCACATCCCCTATCAGTCATTGGTTGTAGATCTTCTAAATTCCAGTAATATTCGAACAATGGTTGTAGTACGTGATCCACGTGATGTGACTGTTTCACTAATGCATTACAACATTAAGCAAATGAACCATTTTCTTCACAAGAAATATGTGGCTTTATCTTCTGATAAGGAACGACTGAAAGCCGCTATTCTCGGTATCCAAAAACCAAATGGAAAATACCTGAACTTGGGAATTGCAGAGAAAATTGCTTCGGTGCTTCCCTGGACGCGGACAGAGGGCGTCATGAGCATCCGGTTTGAGGATATCATCGGTCCCCAAGGCGCAGGCGATTTGGAAAAACAGCTACAAAGTATTCTGCATATTGCTACGCACATTGGAATTGATTTAACAGAAGAACAAGCTGTTACCATAGGAGAAAAGATGTATGGCACAGGAAGAACTTTCCGGAAAGGTGTCATCGGCGATTGGAAAAATCATTATGATGAAGAATTAAAGGAAATTTTCAAGAAAACCTCTGGACAATATTTGATTGAACTTGGCTACGAACAAGATTTGAACTGGTAATGCGATTTTACACCACACGATACAAGGCCTAGTTCGACTCTCTAATTTTATATCGTAAGTTACCGTAAATCAAAGAACTACAAATATTAAGGTGCTGTAATTGGGGTGCGTTTTCAAAATGTGACAATCATAAAATAGCGTGTAACTCGCTTGAATAAAGACAATTGCGTACGTGATCATATTTGATGTGTAAGTGATTTTGAACAAAGCTCCGAGCGGTGATTTTTCCTCAGATTGGCCGAAAATCGCAAGCATGGTTCTGACATGCATGCAACATCGACTATTCTCGGATATGCCACGATTGTCGTAACTAACTGGCATGTCCTTTGTTGCTGCCCTTTTTTATAGGTGACAGCCAGAGTATTTGGGGCTACACGAAAGACGTGTCATAACGTGTTGATAATCAACGTGTCACATTTTAAACACGCACCCTGTAATTGCCCGATTTTAGCAAAAAATTGTGACCAGAATTCAAAAGTCGCGCTGGAATATTATCAATTTCACTCTGGAGGATACCGGGAGCCGTTTCTGTCACTGAGCAGCTTGATTGAAAAGGACTATCAACCTTCGCGTCAGGTCAGAGGGGGTACTCTTCACGGACGGGGCAGAGTCCCCATCTCATCTAGAAAATCAGCAAAGATCTCCGCCTTCAGACGGGTGCCGGTCTCATTCATATGACGGCCGTCGACCCAATACTGAGGTTCTGTTGGCATGGCGGCAGCAAAGTCGAGACAAAGCACATCATGAGTCGCACACAATCGGCTTATCACAGCATTGTGTTCTGTCAGAGCCTGGTCGAACTCGGGGGAGGAGGCGCGTGGGTCTTCTGTGAATCTGGGTGACCAGGCCCAAGTAGTCAACATGACTTTGATCTCGTGTTCATGAGCAACCGCAATCAAGTTGCGCAGGTTGCGTTCAAAATAGACGGGCGGATTTTTGGCCAGCATCGCCGTTACCGGATGCGTTTCGAAGATCCCAGATGGATACTGATTTTGACTCATCTGGTTGTAATGTTCATCGGAGAAGTTGGTGGGTACGTATTCAAACGTACGACGAAATCCCAACCCGCCCAGTGACTGACGCAGTTTTAAGCGGGTGCGAATGATGCGCAAGATGGTACTTTGATCCCAGATGGTCTCGCTTGGTGGGGAAAAGGGTGACCGGCTGCCGCTGTTGTCCCCTCGGTATGCGTCGTAGGGAAACACCAAACGAGGATGGACATCATTAATGCCATGGTAGATGATTACCAAATCGGGTTCAATGTCGAGCACCCGCAGCTCGAAGCTGAGAAGCGTTTCCCAGGAGGAATAAGCGGGAACGCCTGCATTGATCACTTCGACGTTTGAGTACCCTCTGTGGCGTAGGTTCTCTTGCAGCAATGTCGGGTAAGCAAGACGGTAGTCTCCGACTGAACTGGTATAAGTGGTCGAACCACCCATCGCAACTATGCGGTAAGTGGTGCTTGGTTTTGGCAGCACAATCTCGTCGCCCCGGAAACCGAGAGCGTTGTGTCGATTTGGACCCTGTTTGTAGTTGGGAGCAGGAATATACTGCAAGTAGTGGTGGCGTGCGAATAGAAGCTTCCGAGAGCAAATGATCTGCTCAAAGGTGCCGAAAGCTGAAAGATGCTGCGAGGAGGCGGAGAAGTTCAGCCAGAGCACGGCAGCCAATTCAGCCACTAACAGTGTTAACAGGGTGCTGACAGCAGCCAACGCGAGGTTTTTCTTCATTGGGTTCCATTCTTACATGATGTTTGGTACCGATAATCCAGCTTTACATATACCGATTTGCGATACTTTCCGTCCATAACCGTAAACTCTTCTTGCTCCATGCCACTTCGTTTGAATTTCATCAAAACCTGCTTCTTTCATCATCTGATAAAGAGCTGTTGGAGATGGTATAAACCATTTCCAGCCTCCACAGTTTAGTTTTTCTTTCGCTCCGCGATTATATATTCGGCTTCCATCAAATCTGCAAAAGGGTTCATCCACATTAATTCCTGCGGACTCAACAAGAATAACCCCTCCCACTTTGAGGGAATTAAAAAGTATCCTTAGAGCAAGCAAAGGGTCGGATAGGTGGTATATTACACCTGGAAAATATGCGATATCAAAACGCTGATAAAATTGTTCTGAATTGCAGTCGTATAGAGACCGTGGTTCTACAGATACTCGATTATCAATATTAAACGATTTTACCAAGAACGATACTGTTTCTGCATACTTCTTAACTTCTTCGATTGCATATACGTTTCTTGCGAGAGCCGCCAATAGCAATGTTGTTCCACCTGTCCAGCATCCGATGTCGAAAATTTGCTTTTGCCTAAAATCGTCAAGAGATATCGGAAAGTAAGTGACAAAGTTGGATAGAAGATTTATATGCCGATTGCCCATTCTACCCTCTAATTTGAAGTCACCAAAGTCATGATTGTGACCCCAATAATATTTGATCGATAAATCCCTCTGTCGATCTAATTCACTTTCAGAATATCCCTCAATATCAGCATCTATGCTCCCTATTTTAGATAGTATTGCTTGTTTAAATTCATCGGCAGAAATCGACTTAAGATTTGAAGTCTGATAAATGCTAAATAACGTTCTCAGCTGATCAGATATTCGATCTGCTTCGCTATCCTCGATGAACGACCCAGGTTTTGCTTTGATTTGATTTACTAGCTCTTTCGGTGAAGCGTCGGATAGATTAGATAAGATTCGCTTCATGCTATTTTCCTTTCTCTTCATCTGGTCTACGGTTAATTTCAGCTGCTGCCGCAGGAGGGAGCGACAGAGCCGTTAACCTTGGATACAGTCGGCTGCAAACCTGTGTCAGCCACCGCTTGGTCTCGTTGTTGCCTTAGGTGACCCTGAGGATGGACGATAAACCAATCTATAACGGCCTTGCCCATCAACTTACCCATCAATATTACGCCCGTTTAATCGAGTGAATTCGCTTGCAATCATTTCGTCCAGAATATCATCAATAGTTTGACTCAGTTGCCACTGTGGGTAATGAGACGAAAATTTTCGCGTATCACTAATATAGCATTTGTGATCGCCTGAGCGATTTTTTTTCGAGTAGATAATGTCAGTCCGGTAATTCAGTCTATCCTCGATCTTCTCAATACATTCGAGTATCGAAGCGTTGTTCTCACGACCGCCACCCAAATTATAAACTTCGCCTGCACGGGGCGACTGATAATACGCCTCTATTGCTCTGACCACATCGTTAGCATGTATTTGATCGCGAACCTGCTTACCCTTATAACCGAGAATCGTGTACGTATCACGACGGACAAAACATTTCACCAAATAGCTAAGAAAACCGTGTGCCTTAACGCTACTATGCCGATCACCCGTAATACAACCTAATCGAAAACAAACAGTTGGCATATCAAAATAACGACCGTACTCCTGGGTCAAAATATCAGCCGCAGTTTTCGATACGCCAAACAAACTATGAAGACATTGATCGATGCGACACGATTCTGAAATACCATAATAATCTTCCCGTCGTGAATAATCATACCGATTGTCTAATTCTTGCAAGGGAAATTCATTCGGTACATCTCCATACACTTTGTTTGAACTTAAAAAAATAAACGAACTATCCTTGACATATCGCCTTGTTGCCTCCAGCAAATTTAAAGTTCCTACAGCATTTACATCAAAATCAATAAATGGACGTTTTGCCGCTAAATCGTGCGAAGGTTGCGCAGCACAATGGATGATCAGGTTGGGGCGGTGCTGCTTAACGATGTCCAGGCAAGCTTGACGATCACGAATATCAGAACTGACCTGCTCAAAGCGCCTGGTATGCTTTTGGAGCCATCTCAAGTTCCACAGCGTGTCTCCGTCAGACCCAAAGAAGTCGGCACGTAAATTATTATCAATACCCACTGTATGATGACCTAAGCGATCAAAATGTGTGACAGCAGTCGAGCCAACCAACCCGCTAGAACCGGTAATCAAAATGCGTTGTGCCATTTTAATCTCTCTCTTATGAATCAATTACTCCCACTTGAAGTGGGAGGTTGTTGGTGAACCGCTCGAAGCGGTTGTGTTACTTTTTACCTGTTAAACAGGGCAAGCTGATCAAGCCGTTTATCCTCAAATTCTTGATCTTGAACGTACTTTCCGATCACTTCCTCATTAACTCCGACTGTTGATACAAGATAACCTTTTGCCTAAAATTTATGTCCAAGAAAATTCTTTTGTTTGTTGGCAATATTCTGAGCTATCCAAATCGAACTTTTTCCTTTCATAAAGCCGATGACGCTTGAAACTGAATGTTTGGGAGGAATTGAAATCATCATATGCACATGATCCAAAAGCAAATGACCATCCTCAATTACGCATTCTTTTTGGCGAGAAAGACGATGCAAAACATCTCTCAAATTCCGCCGAATTAAACCAAATATTGCTTTCTTACGATACGTCGGTGTAAACACTACATGATATTTGTATTCCCAAGTGCTATGGTTTAAGTGATCATGGTTTGACATACTTTTCTTTGAATCGTGCTTCGAGCGCCACAAATCAAGTTGGGATATCTAAAGAGTATATTAAACTTTATTACTCCTCCGCTAAAAGCGGATGCTTAGCATTTGGGATAGTTAATGAGTACTCTTTCGAGGAAGGCATACTCAAGTCTTCTCATCCTCGAGCTATCTTTCCTCTATTACTTGCATTGGAATAGATTTCATCACCAAAGTAAGCATATAGCCGGTTAAAGGCAGGGTGTACGGGGAGTAAGCCGTCCACCGCAAAATAGCGTAATACGTCCAACATTTGCCGGTTATTGAATTCTGTAAAATCTTTAACTTCTGCTCTTCGCCAAACTCTATCATTGCCTAAATGAAATGTTAAATGGCGATCTCTGAATATTTCGAACTTTGTGCCGTGGAGAAAGAGGTTTAATAGCATGAGTTTCCCAAATCTAAAAGTACCAATGCATCCCGAAGCCAAATAATAGTTTGGATAAGCATCTCGTCTGAAAACGAAGCAATCGTTGCCAGGATGCAGTTCCCCCGCTTGCTTATACATTTGAAGTAAATCCTGTGGGCGCTGATAGTCTGTTGAGATGGTTCGGCGCGTAATGCTAAAGGCATCATATCCTTCTGAAATAAGTCGATTTACTTCAATGTAAAAATTGGGCATTAATGAAATATCAACATTCGTATAAATTAGATATTCAGCATCTGTCGTTGCGTACAGTCGATCTAAAATATCCTTGATCAATGGGAGCTTCAATTGATTCCCAAAGTTCTCCAGATCAAGTACTGAGCGGTCTAGATCGGGAACCATCTTAAAAAACTTCGGTACTAAGTGTCTATTCTCTGGATAGTGTGCTGAAAACAAATCTACTGTGATATTGACCTGACTAGCAAACTCACTTGCAATTCGCATGGACTCGACTGTAACTGGTTGAGCAATATATAGGTCTGAACTTTTAAGGGGATTTATGGTGTGAATGATATGTGCAATTTTGGCGTTCATTGTATTCTGCTTCCCTAAATGCTACGCTCCAACGAGTGTAGCGAATAGCCAAAATAATCCAATAGATTCTGATGTTGTTCGAGTACGTGGTTGATACGACTCAAATCATCCTGACTCAGCCGTGAAATTTGCTGGTCATTCATATTGTGTAACACCTCATTATAGTTTCTTTTCACAACTACTCGTTGACACAAATTCAGATCGTCCAGTTCCGGGACGAGCGTTTGCAACATCTGTGCGACTCGGTTTGGTTGATCACACATCGTTTCGTAAGAAAAGAAAATACCCCTATTTCCATATCGCCTGATATTGTTTTGCTGATGTGTAAAGCAGGTGATTGTATGTTTTATCGCAGCCGTTAATATATCGGTGCCTCTTGGTAACGTGTGTGTCCGTTTGTTAAATCCTCTTCGGATCCCTTCAATCGTTGCGTAGGGATTACGAACCATGAACACAAACTTCGCATTTTTGAATTGCGTTGCGATGTGTTTTACCTGGAGCAAGAAAGGGGGTGATTTTTCAATAAAAACGGCAGCCGTCGGATTGAGGCTAAAGGCTTGAAAATACCAGGCTTTACGAGTCTGATGCCAATTGTAAGCGGTATCATCGACGAATTCGTTTAGCCAATCCTGGTCAGATGCCCACAACAAGCCTGCACGTGTCTCCTTTGCATTTGGGCCGGCAAAACCATAGGTATGTTGTCCTTCTTTGTACAAATTCCATGTGCGGGTGGAAGTAGCCAATACATTTTTCAGAAAAGTTGAGCCACTATTGTTGGGAGAAATGATAAACAGGTGAGTGTTTATCAGGTCTTCCAGTTTGTATGTCGCACCGTAGTATAGTTTCATGGCAGCCTGTTCACCAGTTGAATTACCATTCACAATCATCCGATTATTATTATTATTACGCATAGGAAATTCATCGTTGCGGAATATAAGACATTTAATTGGTTCCGCATGCGTGGTTAATGACTACGTATTAATGGACAATCACAACTGACAATTATCAATTTTGCCATTCACAATTATAGAGTGTTTATTCAAAAGCCGTCCCAAGACCTTACCTGAGCTGATAGTCCAGGAAATTGTATTTTTAGCCGTTCACCAACTACACAGAGCTTTAGCTCGATAACCGTCGAGATGCATCAGATTTTCCTTTTAAGATCACAGGATGATGCGTATTAAGATGCAGGAGCGCCAAAAACGCCAAATATGCCGTATTCCATTTTTTAATAGCGATTAGATAAAAGGGATCTTTTCGAATGCTGTGGAGCGACTGTAATGAATCCCATGGCTTAGCCGGCCCGTTGAAGTGGAACACACTGGCTTCTGTCAACTTAACTCCCTCTTTCGCATAAATCGCAGACTGATGCCTCAACATATAATTGTATTCACAGCCGACCAGTGTTTGCTGCCCGGCGAAGTACAGGTTGTAGACTACTTGATCAGTGTGATCGGTTTCGATCTGCTGCCACGTTTTTTCAGACAACAGCGCAAGGAGCCCGTTGTAATGGCCTTTATTGAGCAATAGTACATCAAATAGCAGGAAACCGGCATTAAACGTCTGACGCAAAACAGTGGTCGCCTCACGCGATGTTCCGGATATTTCAGCAAACGATGTGGCATCGCGACAGTTTTCTCTGTAATATGACCCGTCACCACAGCAAATCAGACCTTGTTCTTCCTCAAAGAGCTCATAGACAGACTTACAGAATAGCAGGTCGCTATCACAGAACAGAACCTTGTCGTATCCGGCTAACCGAAAGATTTCCAGCGAGTAGAAGCGTGCCTGTCTGGATGCAAGATCTGGTCGATGGGCGAGGAGATCTTGCAGGCAGGCCTTGAGGCGCGGGGTAATGGACACAAACCGGACGCGCTCAAAGCACATTGCTAAATAGCGGCAATATTTGCTAGTCAATCCGTCATGAATAATCACAATGTCGCCCTGAAACCAGGGATTATTCTTCAGAAACGAATAGAGCATGACCAGCGTACCCGGAACAAACTCTTCTGTCGTCACCGTAGCCAGACATAAGTTGGTTTCATGAATAGGCATTGCTAACTTTGACTCCTCTTCATTTAAGTTCAACGGCATAACCAAAAAGAACAAAATCACGCCGATAAAACGAGTACACCAATTCCTGAAGTTCCTGGTCAAAGTAATGCAGATACGGTTCCCGTTGAGAAACATTGACAGGTGATAAGGTTGCGAAGGGCAAATCGATCTGGTGACAAATGTGATCAAAATCACTTTGGAGTGCCTCGTACTTGCCCACATAGTCAACCATCAGTTGACCGGATTGGTTCATAACAAATTCGTGCTGGGGCCTGAAAAGAATCTGCTGCTGTGTTTTCTCGTTCTGGATGGTCTGTTTCATAATTCCAAGTGGGTCTTGTTGCATGCGTTGGTTCTCGCGGTTGGAGAAATGACAGTAAGACACAAAACGATCATACGGATTGCGGACGAAACAGAACTTGAAATACGTCTCCCACATGCCGGGCAACAAATAGGGCTGAATTTGTTGACAGGTAATGTGGCCATGCCCCAACTGAGCTATTGGCTCGACCGGGAAGTACTTCTTGTCGAATAAAGTGCATTGTTCCCAATCATTGCCCGCCAGAGAGTGTCGCAGCCCCTTGCGGATGGCATGTCCAGCCGATTTAGGAATCGCCACAAATACAAATTTTTGATAGAATGATATGATCATTCAAAGTCCAGAAAATGCAATGAAGCACGTATCTTTCCGAGTTTCGGATTAGCTTTGAATCGCTCCGGGTCCAGATGGTCCATGAGGCGCGGTAAGTCTACATATCGCGCCCGAGCGGGCAGCACGGTGCGTGAAGATAAAGTTTGCCTAATCGTCGCCAGGGCCTCCGGCATTACATCTAACAACGCCTGCACTCGAATGGGATCATTTTTGCTTGAGTTCCAGCATATTTCAGGCGGCAGTATGTCCTGCAGGGCATTGCGCATCAGCCAACGGTTCCAGCGTCCACGCCTGAATTGCTCCGCCGGCAGCCCCAGCGCAAATTCCAGCAACCGTCGGTCCAGCAAGGGATAGCGATAAACGATATTATGTTGAGCGCCGCTGGCGGCCCACGCTTCAAGCCGTGCAGTGACATAGCCATCGTCCAGCAATTGCAATTGGGTCTCACGGGCGCCGGTTTCCCGATAGGGTTTGGCACGGAGCGGCTTTATCCGTCGGGAAAAGTCAGGATGAATAAAAGGGGGATCAGGAATGGACCATTCCCCTTGCCAGATCTTCCCTACTAACTTTGGGGCTTTATAATGCAGGAGTGGTAATACGGCCGTCATCAGGATAAATCTCAAGGGGTGCCCTGTACGGACCCTGCTCTCCCGGTAAAGTTGCCGCCAATGACCCTGCAGCAGCAGTCCGGGGTAGTAGCCGCGTCCGTTGAAGGCTGCGCCTTCGTCCCCACCCCAGCCGGAGAGCAATACGCGTATGCCTTGCCCTGCCGCCTGTTTCTGGACCACCTGTTCATTTAGAAGTGTACCTACCGTGGGTTCGCGGGTCACATCCCGGCGGAAAGTCGTCAGGATATCTTCAGGGCCGGGGGATTGGTAATATGCGCGCAATCCCTCCTGAGCGCAGATAGCCTGGATCAGGGTGTATTCGCTGTCTGGCTGGGGAATACCTGCAGGCGGAGGAGGCTGCCAGCAGAAGGCGGGCGGCGGCGGGCGGCCTTGCCGTCTCTGCTCGCGGGCAGCCAATACCGCAATGCTGGACGAATCCAGCCCCCCACTGAGATGTACTCCCACCGGGTAAGTCGACCGTAAGCGATCATGAACAGCCTGAGTATATATTTCGAGGAATGCTGCCGCATAATCTGCATCAGATGCATAGCGAACCGTTGGCGCACGCTCCGGGAACCAGTACTGCTCCAGATGGACTGCGTCGGGCTGGACAGTGAGGGTATGCCCCGGCGGCAGTTTGCGAACGGCCTGATAGAAAGTGCGGTTGTTGGGCGTAAAAAACTTGTCGATTAGACTGGCAGCAACATAAGCCTCGTCAAATTGGTCGGATACACCGGGTGCAGCAAGCACACCATTAATATCGCTGGCAAAGACAAAGTGTTTCCGGGTCAGGCTGTAATAGAACGGTTTAACTCCGATGTGGTCGCGAGCACAAAACAGTTCTTGAGCCTGCGGATTCCAGATTGCAAACGCAAAGTCGCCTAACAGGTAATCGGGGCAATCACGTCCCCAACGCCGGTACGCCCGGAGAATAAACTCACTGTCGGACAATCCAGCCCGCTCCAAGTAAGTAATACCCAAAGCGTTGCCTAGAGCAGCCCGGTTATCCAAATGTACATCAGCGGTAACCGCCAGCCGGGTTGCATCATCGTAGCGCGGCAATACATCGTGTTGAGATTCAATTGCGGTCACCAGCATCTGCTGATGTCCCAACCCTATCGCACCGTTCGTCCACTCTACGCAACCGTCTGGTCCATATGCGCCCAACACCGATCGCATTGCTCTGAGTCCGTCTGAAACGTCTCCTGCCTTGCGTTGAAAAAGCCCAAAGATTGCACTCATGAGAGTCTCATATCTCTCCACCAGAACTGAAAATGTTATTGCTGCTTATCCCGCACTTCACTGAATAGACGAACCATCCTCTGTACAGAGTGGGAATGATGATGGTGTGAAGAGATTGGGCGGTATGCAAATTCATAATGAAATTTTTTCCTGTTTGGGGGAGGGATGCTTCAGGTTAAAGGGAATAGAATAGTTTACGCGATTTTCCGTCATCAAATAGTCCGTCGGTTGACGGATGGAATCTTATAGCTCGGTGCGCTTGTCTCGCGATAGATATGCTATACAGCATAATCGACAACGGGTCAGCGCTGAGTAATAGAAATCCCATTAACTGGCATTATCAATGCTTCGAAATATATTTTAGGGGTTTATCCACCAAATTCAAGCAATCGAAATTCGTTCCAGGTTTTCCATGAATAGTCTTGATAAAATGCTTTACCACTATCTGAATAAACCTCGGTGACTAACCCGTAATGCGGTTTTTTTCTGACGTTAAAAAACGCGATGTTCTATTCCGTAACCGGAGATTCACTCTTCTTTCTCATGATAATGCGGAAGGAGTTATATTTAATTTCCACATGTTGCAATATATGCCGAAAATGATTAGGTTTTCGACAGGTTTCTGTGAAATTTCTCCCTGAAATGACAAGTGGATATCGAGAAACCGACTGCTCGCAGTATAGGTATAGCTGTCAATGTGCTTGTTTCCAATGACTTAATTTATCCAAACGGGAATTCACTCCAGTCGCCTGGGCAGCAGCGAACAACAATCTTGTGGAACAACGCCGGGAGGCCTCCTCTCTGGCTACACAACTGTGCTTCCTGAATGCACTCGGTTACGACGGCCTATAGGTAGCATCTTCGGGTTTTCCAGCTAAACCTCCCGATTCTGTTTGTTTGACTGCTATTATTGTCTCAATTGTTGGTTTGGCCCAAGATTTCCGTGGGGTGTTGTCATTGAGCCGGATTTCTTCTTTCGTCTTTTCGCTTTTCATACTGAGGTTTCCTTTCTGTTGTAAAGATAGCATCCGCAGCGTGTTTCTACCAACTGCATCAGTGGGTAGGTGTTTATTCACTAGCATTAGCCATGCGTAAAGATAATCAAAATTTAAGAATCATAATGTAATTATTCATCTTTGTTTTACAAACAGGACTGCAAAAATAAAGTAAATGCGGTCCCGTACCCATAAATTTCCAGAAGATTGCTTTTCGCCAAGTTGTGAATGGCGTCACTAACAGTCATAAATATCGCCTGCCCGTAGATATTTTCTACCTACTCAAAATTCTAGGCAGGCTTCGCCCCGTCAATGCGCAACATTTGACGTTTGGGAAAACGTATATGAATTTAATTTCCACCTATTAATTTATGACTGTCATCCAAAACAAACCGTTCCCGTTGCAGTGAGTGTGTATTCAAAACGTGAGCGACAAATTGTAAATTTTTCTACTGTAATACCTGTCTCGAAATGGCTAATTTCACAAAAAAGGAGCACGGCACAGAGAGCCGTGGCTACATCTTTGGCCTCAAAATCAGGCCTTAAAGAATCCCACAAATCAAATTGAGGATTAAAAACATCAATGAGGTCTGCAAAATATGTGTAATTGAATGTAGCCACGCCAGTCCTCTGGTCTGCAATCCGCTATTTCCAGACAAACACTACTGTAGGAAGTGCCCACACTACTTACGTCTTCTCCGAATACATAAAATCGATATAATTTATTGCATTAAAAATGACTAAACAAGGTCCCTTAACTTTGGATACAAACTCTTTTAGGAAGCGTGCTGATCGTTGTCAAATAGTTCAAATATAATGTGAATGCGGTCCGTTTCCCCTAAATTTTCAACTGCATGTGCCACCATATTGTTGACTTCATAGGCATGGCCTTCCTGAAGATAGTAGCTGACATCGTTTATTATAAATTCAGCATGCTTGTTGGTTTGAAGTGGAATGTGAATTTTATGCGTATATAAGTTGGCCCCCCTCCCGTCGACATGCCGGTCAATGACATTTCCCGCTTGAAGGCGCGCCAACATCACTTTGGGATAGGTTGGTTGAGAATAGTCATACGCTGCGACGACCTGTTCCATAATCGGCAATAAGGTTTTCTGCCAAACAGACCAGATCGGTGTTGAATAAAAGGTCTTATGGTCCCGATTTGCTTCAATGAAGCGGGAGATGATATGCTGGGTATGATGGAAGCAAAAGAAGTTGTTCTCTTTACGTTCATCTTCCAGAGCCCATACTTTTTCCGAGAGACGGTCAACCAGTGATTTGACAGGGGTAATATTAACCGGCCCAAGCTCACGGATGCCGTCAGGTTTTGTAATCATTTGAGACATATTCGATTCCTGCATTATCGTCTATAGAGTGCTTAACACACTTAATCCAATAATTGAACTAAGTCGCTGTGTGTTATTATGTTATAAAAAATCGCATGGGTGCGTGTTTAAAATGTGATACGTTGATTATCAACACGTTATGACACGTCTTTCGTGTAGCCCCAAATACTCTGGCTGTCACCTATGAAAAAGGGCAGCAACAAAGGACATGCCAGTTAGTTACGACAATCGTGGCATATCCGAGAATAGTCGATGTTGCA
>JAJFLO010000343.1 GCA_021772675.1 Verrucomicrobiota bacterium
TAAAAGATGAGGAGAAATCCTGCTCCGAAATACGGGAATAATCATATATAAATTCAAGAAAGGAGGCAAGCTGGAATAAATAAAATTGTAAACGTCGACCGGACAATTCAAATTCGCGATAACAACCATTTTTGAATTGTAATAGGTGTAATGTCTCAAATGACCACAGTAAATTTAAAACTGCTTGAAAAATGTATTATGCGCTGAATCGCTGATTAACAAAGCCTAGTTTCCAATATGATTGATTACTTAAATTGAATTAGCAACGGGGCGTCAGCAGCCAACGTCTCGATTCGTCTCCAATATGCGAACATCTGCATTGTACATAATTTTCAAGAGAATCTATGATCTTATCCCATATAGATTGAAATTTGACAGCATGCTGAAAGAATTCTCTAGCCTGGTTAATTCATCCTGCTTCTATTGCGAGCGCATATCTCACTTCATCTAAGCGAGTTATGAAGAACCCGAATACTGGAAATAGTTCACGATTCCTTCGCCTTCTGAACCTCTATAACTCATTGATCTAAAGCAAGCAATGCACTCTCGTAACGAAACCGTATGAATTAATCAGGCTAGAATCTGAGATGCCTCTTTCTTATACATTTTTTAAATTACTTCATGATTTCTGACTGCTTTACGTCGAATTTGAGCTCTTCTTCTTTTACGTATATCTTTACACATGAATTTTCCGTAGCTTCATTGCTAATAATCATCCTTGAGATCGGAGACTCTAGCTGTTTGCTGATGACTCGCTTTAGTGGTCGAGCTCCGTAAATTGGATCGTAACCTTCTTTGCTCAATTTAAGCTTGGCTTCCTCGCTTATCTCAATCTCAATACCGAGCTTTCTAAGCCTTTTTTCAAAATCAGCTAACTGAATATCTACTATTTTTACCAAATCAGCTTTGTTTAGTCCACTAAAAATAACAATGTCGTCGACACGATTGAGGAATTCTGGGCGGAATAATTGTCGCATTTCTTCCATCACTTTGTTTCGTTTTTCCTCGACCGAACCTTCTGGACTAATTAAATACTGGCTGCCAATATTGGAGGTCATAATTATTAGTACATTCTTAAAATCTACCACGTGCCCTTGAGAATCAGTGAGGCGCCCATCGTCGAGCAACTGAAGAAGAATGTTGAATATGTCGGGATGTGCTTTTTCAATTTCATCAAACAAGATCGCCGCATACGGATGCCGTCTGACTGCTTCTGTCAATTGACCACCCTCGTCGTACCCAATGTAACCTGGTGGCGCTCCAATTAGTCTCGCTACACTATGTTTTTCCATATATTCCGACATATCAATGCGGATCAATGCCCGTTCATCATCAAAAAGGATTTCAGCCAGTGCTTTCGCTAGCTCTGTTTTACCTACCCCGGTCGGACCGAGGAAAATAAAACTCCCCATCGGTTTAGTGGGATCCTTGAGTCCCGCGCGCGACCTAAGAATAGCCTCTGATACAGCGGTAACGGCTTCGTCTTGTGAAATTACCCGACGATGAAGTTCGTCCTCCAATTTCATAAGCCGCTCTCGTTCGCCTTCCAGTAGATTATTCACAGGTATATGAGTCCAGCGGCTGACGATTTCGGCGATATCCTCGTCGTCGACTTCCTTTTTTAGTAGACGAGTGTCTGATGTTTCTCCCACATGTATTTCCATTTCAGCCAATTGTTTTTCTAAATTGGGAATAGTACCATGCTGAAGTTCTGCGATTTTCTCCAGGTCATATTTGCGCTCGGCTTCGCTTAAATTTTGTTTGGCAATTTCAAGTGTCTCGCGGAGTGAGCTTAGCTCGCTAATACTTTCCTTTTCCGCGTCCCAGCGGACCTGTAGTTTTTTTAATACTCCTTCTACTCCTTGTTTTTCTAATTCCAACCGCTTAAGACGTTCTTTTGATTTAGCGTCTTTTTCTTTTTTTAATCCAGTTATCTCTATATCCAACTGCATTTTTTTACGCATAATTTCATCAATCTCAACCGGCCGGCTTTCGATTTCGGTTCTTAATTTGGCCGCAGCTTCATCAATCAGATCAATGGCTTTATCCGGCAAAAATCTGTCAGAGATATATCGATTAGACAAAACCGTAGCAGAAACCAGCGCAGAATCCTTGATTGTAACACCGTGATGAACCTCGTATCGTTCACAAATACCCCGGAGTATTGAAATTGTGTCTTCCACACTGGGTTGATCTACAAAAATTGATTGGAATCGACGTTCTAACGCCTTATCCTTTTCGATATACTTCCTGTGTTCATCGAGGGTTGTAGCACCGATGCAATGAAGTTCGCCGCGAGCCAACATAGGTTTCAACAGGTTTCCGGCATCCATGGCACCTTCAACAGCACCTGCGCCAACGACCGTATGGAGTTCATCAATGAAAAGTATAATCTCCCCCTCTGCATTGCTCACCTCTTTCAATACCGCTTTTAAACGTTCTTCAAATTCTCCTCGAAACTTGGCGCCAGCGATTAAAGCCCCCATATCAAGAGCAATCAGGTGTCGATGCTTTAAGCTATCTGGAACATCATTTTCAACGATCCGATTGGCTAATCCCTCGACGATGGCGGTTTTTCCTACTCCTGGCTCACCAATTAAAACAGGATTATTCTTGGTGCGTCGTGAGAGAATCTGTATCATGCGTCGAATCTCCTCATCACGTCCAATTACAGGGTCGATTTTATGCATACGTGCAGCACCAGTTAAATTGACACCGTATTTTTCCAATGCCTGAAAAGTATCTTCCGGATTTTGTGAAGTAACACGCTGATTCCCACGGATTTGTTGCAGTGCTTCAAGGAAATTGGATTCTGTTATTTGAAATTTTTTAGCAATTCCTCTGCATTCTGAATCAACCGAAAGGGAAGCGATAAAAAGATGTTCTACACTCACGAATTCATCCTTCAGGTCGCTCGCGACATTTTCGGCTTCCAATAGAATTTTTGAAAAATCTCGGCTACTTGCGACCTGGCCAACACCAGAGCCAGTCACTGACGGAATCCGACCTAGCCCTTGCTCAAGATCTTCTTGAAATTTGCTCAGGTCGACATTCAATTTCTGTAACATAGGTGGAATGAATCCCTCGGATTGATTAACTAGTGCTGATAGTAAATGAAGAGGTTTCAGTTCCTGATGATCATGCTGAATTGCCACTTTGTGAGCAGATGACAGTGCTTCTTGTGATTTTTGTGTATATTTTTCTATATTCATAAAATTTATTCCCAATTTTGTCTTAGGCTTTAGAATTTTGAAGGCTATATAGGAAATATTCGACGACAAGTATCAGATCGTTTATACAAGCTCCACCGACCACTTATCTGATTTAGTCAAACAATTCCCTTGATTCGAATACTAATAACAAGAATACATTGCCTTTTAGCTCAATCCCAACGTGTATTTCCTAGGCCACTTCTGAAAACATGGAATTGACAGGCTGCTCGAAATGAATCGGCGTTTTGCTTTGCCCCAGATCTTGTGCAAGTATGTTACCGACAAATGATAGAAGTGATCGATACGGATTGAGTTGTTCGATATAATCAAGAATTCTTAAGATTTGATAGAGAGCAATATTCTGAAGGAAAATTTCACGATGGTCACAATTTTCAAGAAGCGGAGCGAACCAAATTATCTCGGGAATGAAATTAGAAGACCTTTGTGTAGATTTTCTAAATTTATACTTACTGAAGACATGTTCGAGTTGCTCTACAAAGTCTCTTTGGGTGAGCCAATCACAATCAATCACGAAGTCGCTGGCCAATAAGGACATCGCTCGGCTGAGCCTGAATCTTTCAATGTAAACGGTGCGTAATTCGTCAATACCATTTATCGCAATCCAGCCAACGAAATCCGCAAAACAATACTCAGTCTCTGGATCCTGACTTTCGTTAATTTGAGTATTACACTTCTTCAGGGTTTCATAATAGTAATCTCCCGGAAACTCCATTAATATAGACAGTATTTCGGCATCAGTTGTTAGTTTTACTGTAGTCATTTTTGGCTTCCTCTATTTGATCGTTTGAGATTAAAAATGATTAATTGAAATCTTGAATATGCAGTCAGCAAAATAGAAGCCAAAAATTAATTATTGATTCATAACCAACTTAACAAAAAATACATAACAATACATTAGCAACCGCAACCCAGAGATTATGGTCTAAGAATTATCCAAAAACGGACGCTCTGGGCAATGGGTCAATTATGTCGTTAAAATTGATGATGAATTTATAAAGTTTATAGCTATAAGGATACCACGAAGATTGATGTAAAAATATACGGTAAGGAAATCACCGATGGATAAGGTGTCTACTGTAGAGAAGCACATACTCGTCGAGGGTAGTAAAGATCACCAGCCCAAGTATTAAGCTGCGTGGTTCAAAATCAGGGAACAGCGATGGCAAAAACGACGACGATTTGCATTTCTGAGGCCTAATTCTCATCTTTGGGAGGGAGTCGTTTATCCATATCCAAGGTTTCTCATGTCTTTTTGACATGATCTTCTACAACAGTTTTTGCCTAATTCCACCATGATACCGATTCAATTTTTTTGTTTTTGGGTAATGAATTTGCATTTCAAAAACTTACACGACATAATCATTCAGTCACCATATATAATATGTAATTTGTAATTTGTTGAAGTTCATCCGCCGGGGCGTGATGGCTTTTGTTCGTACATACTCAGTGGTCCCCGTACTACGGTCAATTCTAATTTTCATTTTATTGACT
>JAJFLO010000344.1 GCA_021772675.1 Verrucomicrobiota bacterium
GTTGGGTTCTATCGCCGAAGATGAAGAGGTCAATATCGTTCGAGTCAAAGGGCAGCTTCACCGTGAATTGTTTAACCTATTTTGTGATTACGATTTCAAAAAAGATTTTCTTTACACCAAGTCAGGACAGGCTTTAATCCAACTTTATAAATGTAGTCCTTATCGTATCGTTAAGTCGAGTTATAAATACTTTGAGAAGAAGATGAAAGCAAAAGTCAAAGGCATTCGAAAAACAACAATTCAACGCCTATGGGACAGTGCGCAGGCATCTGCGCTTCATCAACTTCCACAGTGCTACATTGACATTTGCGAAGAACGAATTACGGCACTGTATTCTGATTACGAACGACACCAACAACGCAAAAAACAAATCGAAAAAAAAATGATCGAAATCCTCCAGACATTACGAGCAAATGATCTAAAAATTCCACCGCCAACACCACATGTGATCAGCGAGAAAAACTTGGCTAAGTTATTGGCCGAAACGGGTCCATTAGACGATTTCAGCTCGATACGTCAATTACTTCGCTACGGTGGTCTTAACCTACGGGAGCGAGAGAGCGATCAGTATAAAGGCAAAACAAGAGTCGCTAAGAAAGGACGATTACGATTACGAAAAATACTCGGTAACATCGTTTTACCCCTTGTACCTAAACATAAACTTTACGGAGATTTTTATCATCGCAAAAAAGACGTTGACAAGATGCCGGGAAATAAGGCTATGATGGTGACGATGAGAAATTTTCTCCATAAATTTTGGGGATGGTACAAGACTGGTGGCAAGCACTTCGATACAGATCGTTGGTTCACCTGCGAAAGTCAAATGAACTACCCCGCCGCAAGCGGTCGGGGTATCGGGAAAAAACCTTTAAATAGGAACGCTGCGAGCAGCGGGGTATTAAACCCAAGGCTACGCAATAAAAAAATAGCATAGTCAAAAACTAATACTGTAAAATTTAAGCAATTCAAAAAAGGAAATTATTTACAGAAGTTCTGGCGAAAGCCTTTGCCGGAGATGATCGCAAAACATTCACGGCTCGCAAGAGACCGTCGACTCAAACATCTCCTTAAGTCACTCTGGCAGGGTTTTCCCTTCACGGCCAATAAAGTATGGATGTCCCATTGAGGACCGAAATATGGGAGGATTGCTGGAAGAGGAATAGCCTTCATCAGAACTGAAAGGATTTTATGAAATAGAATTTTCAATAATTTCCCCATGGGGAAACCCGGCAGAGCCGGGCTCCGTGGTTCCGAGCATCCTAGTGAATTCAAGCGGGATATGGTTTTTCCCGCCCCTCGGCCCGGTCCGTGTTCCACACGGACCGGGTCCCCCGCGGAGCTACACCAAACTAAAAAAGATTAAATTTCTATTTGACTAATGGCCTAAAGGGATTGTTTTGTTAGCCAATTCCAATTGTCGCTTATAATTTCTTTATTTCTTTGGCGGAAAGTTCAGTGTATTTTTGAATTTCCTCTATTGATTTTTCGTCTTTTTTCATAGCTCTGGCCATTTCAACAGCTTTTCTTTTCTCGCCTTCCTGTAAACCTTCCTTCTTACCAATCTCTTTAAGTCGGTCTTCTTCTTGCTTGTATGCCGTCACATATTTTTTGCTTCGGCTCAACTTTTCAAGTAATCCTGAATCGGCAAAACTGTAATACGTGGTTTCACTGATAATAATATGATCAATAACCGGTACTTCTAGAAATAGGCTGTTTTGTAATAATCGGTTGGTAACATCTTTACCATCTGTTGAAGGCATTAAATCGCCGCTTGGGTGATTATGAGCCAAGATTAATTTCACCGCCCGTTTCTGGAGCGCGAAGCTAAACACTTCCATGGGATGAACCACACTCATACTGACTGTTCCTAAACTAATCAACTCAATGAAAAGGATTCGATGGTTATTCGCTAATCCAATTATCCAGAAATGTTCTTTATCTCTTCCGATCTTATTCTCTCGTAATAAAATCTTTTGCATGATGGAGAAAATATCATCTGAATTGATAATCTTGATCCTGTCTTCTTCTTTAAGTCTTACATTCATGATGAACTCGATTATCTATTAATTTGTGATTAAATGGGTTACTACATTTTGCCTATATATTGAGGCTAACGTCTGGATGATCTACGTCCAATCCGATGAAATGTTTACTGGAAGCATCCGATTTATGGCTGCTCAGAAAACCAAAAATCGGGCGGAAATATTGGACGCTAGAATCGATCTCTTTGTTCGAATCCCTATTTCTCAGTCATTTCATCTAGGTTACGTAAAAGCTCTGCTTTTAACCAGAGCAGCAAATCACGGTCAATTTCTTCGTGATCTTCATGTTCTCGACCGGCATCTTCTATGGTAGAATCCACTGTATCAGATACATCATTCCACTCGGTTTCTTCGTCATTATATTGCAGTGACGGGGTAGGATAAGCCAAATCATCTATGAGATGAGATAGTTTTCGACGCGTCACTTCGTACTCATTTGGACTGATCAAATCAACGATGCCATGCTGTGAATAGATTTCGGCGCAGAATTCCTGTAAGGCTACGCGCACCTGACCCCAAGTAAGTTTGTCCGGTTCAGTCATTTTTTCCCTTGAACGTTGAATTGATCTACCTGCTAATCGAGAAAATATTGATTGGAGTCATCACTCTGATGGAAACAAAAATAACTCAAAATCGCGCGCGATTATAGCAGGTTAGATCAAATGTCTTGATATCTATTTTTTTCTTAGTTTTTTTACTTTTGAATTGCAAAATATATCACTGTTACTGGGGAAGGGAATCGTTTTCGACAGAAATGGATTCCTCCATGATCAACCTAATCGGGGATAGGAACTGAATGCGTTCTTTCATTCAGTTCGTTTCCACGGAGTCCATCCACAAAAAATCATCGATAAACCTGATTGCCTTTCAGATATCGTTAAGTTAAGCGGCGAGCATTAGCGAGTCCGTCTTAAACGCATGGTTATGCGATTTTTTTTATTCAACTTCATCATTCAGAGCACTCCAGATGCCATAGATTTTTTCAGCTATTTTTTCACCAGTGCGATTCTTAATTCTTCTTAGAGTCGCTTCAATTCTTCCTGGAAGATAGTGATCTAACCGGCCATCTGGAGTAAAAAAAACTTCCTTCTGACCTTGATAAACTTCATCATATTTTGTGATTGTTTTTTGAATCCATCGATAATCATCTCTGCACCTCTCTGGAAGGTGGTCAGGAGTAATCATCGCTAATTCATCTTGGAATGCACATAACAATCTTTTTCTTACATCATATCTACCTGTATATCGCACGATTAAATTTCTCTTTGGCGTATGGATATTTGTACATGGTTCCAATTCAAGGCGATAACGACTGAGTCAGCTACTGCTTGACCGCCAAAGCGAGGAATGAGCAGCGACGGTCAAGCAGTAGCTGAACTCAATTGTTGGGATTTTTCGTTAATTGGATCTGAAGTGATTTAGCATTGGGGTATTCAATGATTGAGCAGAGTAAGCTGCAAAAACATAAAGTTCCATCATATTATCGATTGGAACTAACGCTACATCGAAAGTTCTTATCCAATTGATTGCATTATTATATGCAATGGAATAATCTGCGTTCTTCATCTTTTCCCACCATGTCCCTCGAATTTTAACTTTATCGTTTGCAATCATTGTCGCGAACGACGACAGCGAACTATTCCCCTTGAAAAGTCGAAATAATCTGCGAATAACTTCTCGACTAATACCGGTGTATACAGGCCTATTTTCATCGATCAAGACATAACATCCAGAAAACTCCCCTTGTATTCGAGAATACTTGCTTTTCAAATATTCAATTCCTGCTTTCCGGATCATGAAGTCGGCTCCTGGGATCGGATTGCAAATTGCCTCTTGTAGTTGTCTCATTTTGTCGGGAAGGAAATTTAATGTTAAATCATTCCAAGAACAATCGACTGGAGAGATCAATTCAATATGATTACAGTTTGGCTTCATCTTAGTCCAACGTTTTGGATAACTTACCAGAAATACTGATCAAGAAACTTTAACTTTATCAAAAAACGCAGCCAGTATTTCTGGCTAAGTTGACCCTATTTGTTAGGCCCAGCCCGTGATTTTACATCGTCCGTTAATGGGACAGATAACAGCTGTGGTTTCCCCTTTAGCAAATTCAATCAAATGTTTATTATCCTCTGAATCGATTAACTGCATCGGCTTCCGTCGCTTCTTACTGTCGTCCTTCATTCCACGAACAGTTCCTTCACAGAAATCGAATTCGTGGCCGCAGTCGCATCTAAATGAAGAGGGGATTAGTTCTAGTGCCATTCTACATAAAACTCCTATTTTCTCACTTTTTTTCCGCCTAACGTTATTCATGAGCTATTTGAGAGAAGCGCCAGTGGATCTCAAATTAGCTCAATGAAATGGTTCTGCATTCTTGGCGACATGGCTTTCATCGATTCTCAAAACACGCACAAGGAATACCAAATTACGAGAAGGGTACCCCACATGGAGACAGTGGCAATCAGATGTAGCGGGCTTTTTGGTGCGTCCGTGGTAGTCACTTTTCTTCCAGAGTGGATCTCCCACAACAGATCGGGCACGCGGCTAGCCATCAGAATGGCACCGGCCAGCACGAGCCAGATGTTCCAGAAATGATAAAGAGTGAACAAGTATGCAGCGGCAAACAGAATGGCTATAAGAGTAAGTCCGAAGTTTACGACACCCATGCGGCGGGATTCCGCCTTCAGGATCTTCTCGATGGCCTCACCTCCTTCGTCAGATGGGGGAGGCGACCACACCAGTCCGCGGACGATAAAGCCGATGATATTGCTACCCACTATGGCCAAGATCAGCCACACCACGATTGTTTTAAGTATGCAGAGCATTGTTGGCTATTTTTGCAGAACGCTGAGATCACGCATCCTTATGAAGTAAAGCGAAGCGGCGCGTAATAAGGATTGCGTGAATCGTTTTGATATCTGTTTTTAAGTTCTAATTTTTCGGCTTAATATTGGTGTTGCCGAAGTTTTTTACGAATCGTTTCCGTCAGGATAGGATTCGTTTTTGATCAACCTAGTCGGGGATAGGAACTGAATAAGTCTTTTTTCAATCAGTTCGTGTCCACGCGGTTCTTCGTCCACTAAACCATAGATGAACCAGAATTCTTCAGATATCATATTAAGGATTATGCCAAGCGAAGCCGAGGTATAATCCCTGTTGTTTACAATCCGCCATGGTGGAAACTGAGCCGTAGCGTGACGGTGTATTGGACTACAGAAATTTTATCCCGTTTTCGGTGGCTTAAAAGGCAACTATAACACACCAATAGTTCTGCCGCAATGAAGTTGCACTTTGAAAAGGTGAAATGGGGAGTCCTTTTGCAAGCCGGCAGTGAACTTAAAAAGGCGAAGAAATCGCCAATTATAGACAATTTTTCCTGTCCAGACAATAAAAGACCTGTCGTGGACGTAGGATAATTTCGCGCAAATAGTCATTGAATTGGAATGATCAAAAACTGAACTCATACGGTTCATTTTTAACCACAATGAACTGTAAACTATCATAGTGGCGGAGCCCTCTGATTGGGATAGATGAAATCAAACCGAACGAAACACCGTCCTCCACATTGCAAACACTCATAGTCACCACGCATCTGACTGCGTGCACGCAGTTCAGCAATGACCGGTGTCAGAAGTGTCAGAGTAACCATTAAAGCCATACGTATACCCCGAAGATTTCGGCGGCCACCAGGTGCCAGGAATCCATAGTAGCGAATGCGATGAAAACCCGGTGGCGAGACATGTTGCAGATATCGGCGTAAGAATTCTTCCGGTGTCAGTTTACAGACATCGGGCCGCTTGGTTCGATGGCTGATGTTACGAAAGGTGATTTGTTTGTCAGTGACACTGAGAATATTTTTTTCGGGCAGAGGACCTCGCTTGGTATAGCGTGCCAGATATCTCAATACATTTCCAGTCCCCTCATCACACGCTCGACAGTTAACAATCCACTGCTTTGACCATTCAATTTGTGGCAACCCGGGTGCATCAGGATGCGACCGGACTAGCCGAAAGAAAATCGCTCGATACACTTTTGGGAGCGTTTCTATTTTAAGCAAATAGTTAGTTTTGATTTTCCGGAATTTACCATCCGGACAGATGATGACGCCGGGAACCATGCAATGGACATGGGGATGCCACGGGAGTGTCCGTCCCCAGGTATGTAGTATCGCAATGATTCCAAGCCGCCCGCCCAAGCGATCCTCTGCAAGTGTCTGCAATGATTCAGCCACGGCCTGAAGTTTGCTGAAGATATAAGTCTAATGTCACTCGATAAAGAATGTCTATAATTTTTGTCTTTAACCGTTCATTTCTAAAACCCGCCTCAAGGCGGAACTCCAAACTTTTAAATGCAAAAAATAGATGAAACTTGAATACTGATGACTGGCTATTTAGAGTCTGGACAGGCTACTGCTATGGCGGTGAATATGTACACCTCCTAAACAGAAGATTAATATTTTGAATTCCCAATGATTTTTGTTATGCAAATGTAACGGGTGCCCACTTAGGAAATAGTACAAGATAGCTTAGGGAAGGAAATAAAAAAACTGAAATAAAAAAGTTCACCAAGGATTTTCACTGATTAACACGGATAAAAAACGAAATTTTTCACACTAACCGACACTATGCAGACTAAATACGCGAAAAGCTAATGGATTTTTTTAAGCGTTTTTTCTCACAGAGACGCTGAGTTCACAGAGAGAATTCCTGAAATAATGAGTTAATCTTTAAGCGATGATTGAAAATGGGAATTCACGCGCGGGGATGGGCTTTTTTATAGGCGGATAATAGTCGCTCGGGACTTATGTGGGTATAAATTTGGGTTGTGGAGAGATTGGCGTGCCCCAGCATTTCCTGAACACTGCGCAGGTCCGCACCGGCGTCGAGTAAATGAGTGGCAAATGAGTGACGCAATGCATGAGGTGAAAGGTCAAATGCTAATCCTGCTTCGCGCAGGTAAAGTTTGAAAAATCGTTGAACTGACCGTGATGTTATTTGATTCCCAAACTTGTTCACAAATAGTGGACCGGTATCTTGTTTGCGTCCTAAATTCATATTTTGACGCTCAGTCAGATAGGCTTTTAATGATGTAATCGCGGGGCGTCCCAGCATGCAAAAACGTTCTTTCTTGCCTTTGCCACGTACAACAAAGGATCGTGAATAAAAGTCGATATCATCTTTTCGTAACCCTACGGCTTCGCTGATCCGTAACCCGGCGCTGTAAATCACTTCCAGCAATGCTTTGTCCCGTGCTATAGCAAATTGATTATAGTTTGTATTATCTGATTTTGAATTTTCTGCTCTATTCCAATATCCTTCAGGTGCTGATAGCAGTTTGTCGATCTCTTGAGTTGAAAATACATGGGGTAAACTTCGGGGTTTTCTCGGGGTGTTTAATCCTGAAAAGGGGTTGTTGGCCAGCACGTCTTCTCTAATTAGAAATCGACAAAATGAACGGAGACTGGAAATTTTTCGAAGTATGGAATTGCGAGCCAACTCCTTTTTGGTCAATTCCATCATAAATTTTCTAGCTGTATGAATTGTAAAAGTACTGTCACTTATGAATGAGCACGATTCCGGGATCACATATTCCTTAAACTGGAAAATATCTCGTCGATAATTGTCTATAGTATTGGGCGAGGCATCTCTCTCAGTTTTTAAGTAGCGGAGAAATCGATCTGTGGCTTCATCGAAATTTGGTTCTGAATGCATGCAGTTTCAAATTCTTAAGTTGTAGGTATCCTGCGAAGACGTTAGTAGAGCAGGCATGGTTTACTTCGATAAAGGATTTTCTCACGGCCAGGGATAGCCAAGTTACTTTGGCCTCACAAAAATTCATTGCCTGCAGAAAAAAATTATAAACGTCTTTACGGAATACCTATCATGGGTTTGGTTGATGGTGTTGGTTGTTACGGAGTTCATTCCATATAAAATACTATACTGCAAGCAGTAGGTTTTTCGACAATCGTTTGTCATTTTAGGCAGTGATTTTACAGAAACCTGTCGAAAACCCAATGGCATCCGAGATAATATGATAAAGCTTACTACAATAGCCCTCGAATGAACTACCCCGCCGCAAGCGGTCGGGGTATCGGGAAAAAACCTTTAAATAGGAACGCTGCGAGCAGCGGGGTATTAAACCCAAGGCTACGCAATAAAAATAGAATTAATAATTTAGATTCTTTTGGTATTGGATACCGATAAGCCCAGGGAAGGATCGTATTAGCAAAGGTGTTATATCATTGATGGTATATCGATTCATGCATGCTAATCGCTCTGCGGTAATCGATAGCCGTGCCAGGTCAGTGACTACAAAAAATTTTCATTGCAAATCGGGAAATCTATGACAACTTTGGATTAGGCAATATTTTCAAGCGTAACTTGATAGTATAGGAATTTGTATTTTAAGTTATTGAAATTTTGTATCTTATATCAAATTACAGGATATCTCGAATAAGGAGCGTGTCTCGTTTGTAGTCCCGCCTTCAGCGAGGACATTCCATCATAGGAGATTGCTGAAGCTCTCCTGAAACTTCCGCCTGAAGGCGGGACTACGAACGAGCTGCAATTAAATTTATAGCATAAGAGGTTCGGAGTACAGTCCCGTTTGTGAGCAGGATTGATTTTGCCTATTGTTGCGATAAGAAACCCCGGCGCAGCCGGATAAATTTATTAACGATCCTCATCGTACTGTTGTACCATGGTGGGATTGAATCATCACAAAACTTTATGAATAATCCAGGTTAGTAAAAACAAGAAGAAAAGAATAACGATACGGTAGGTCTTTGGATTCATTTACGAATCTATTGAAACTCCGGTTAAATCTATCACCGAAGAATCGGTATTTTATTTACTGCAAGCAGTAGGTTTTTCGACATTCGTTATTCATTTCAGGCAACAATGTTACAGAAACCTGTCGAAAACCTGATGGCTGGCGGTAAAAAATAAAGTAAATAACAGATTATACTTCGCGAAGAATATTCGATATAATATTATCAACTTCTGTATCAGAGGGCGATTGCCAGTTTTTGATTATATCCTTTCCCTTTTCAACCATTTCAGGACGGACCGATTCTTCATTTTCAAGAATTTTCAAGGCGTTAGAAAAATTTTTAGCCATAGCCGATACCTGGACGCTTGTTGCAGATTCAGGCCCTTTGTTTGCTTTAAGGTTCGTATTCTCTATTGTTGTTTTGTGGCGAATCGAGGTGTCATTGTCTCTGGGACTCATCGAGTAAATACCGGTAGAAATATTCATTATAGGATCCTTAGTGTTGGTTCTAAGTTAATTAATCGGCACATAGTTAAGAAAATTTAGTAATTCTCATACTATTTATTAATAACATTTGTGATATCTAATTATACTCGCTGACTTTTGATAATAAACTTTCCAGTGAATAGGTTGCCACAAACCGCCTAAAATCTTTGGTAGACAACGCGGCAGCCTGTTTTACTATTTCAAGTTTTTTTGTATTAAATTTAGTTGGGAATGTTAATTTTTTACCGTAGTTAAATTCTCCATATCGTTTATTGATCTCTTTATTCATCAAGTTAATATCTTCGGTCAATGAACAGATTTGCCTTTGTGTTTCTGATTCCACCCAAACAAATTGCAGGATCATGCGCTGTGGAGGATATTGACTTACTTCAAGTACACGACACGCAAGAACTGATGAACATTGAATTGCCTTTCCCATTGCTGCTAATTCTTTCGAATTTAATTCACCATTTGTAATCAGATTTTCCCATTTTACCAATGATTGCAGCGATTCAATGTTTTTTGAATAGATTATTTTTGTATTCGCAATTTTAGACAATTCAAAGTGAAGATTTTCACCTAAGTTAGCGCAGATTTCTTTGAAGTTAGGTTCGGATGAAATTGGAGTTATGATTAATATGGGCTGGTTGAGTTCTGCCATTGATTGAATTTGATCTGAAATCAATTGCGGCTGGTTCGTGTTGCAACCAGCTGCTAATAGAAGACAACTTAAGAAGCATAAATTTTTTATTTGAATTTTAAACATTTACTTTTGCGACTATTTCTCTAACGGTCGACCTCATTTTTGCTGGATTAACTGGTTTTGTCAACACATCTTTAACTCCCAATTGACGACATTTTTTATGCAATTCTTCATCATGCATTGCGGTGCAAACCAAAACGTTGGCTTTTGGGTACTTGGTTCTTAATTCTTTTACAAATTCTATAGGCTTATCGTGAACCATAATTTCGACAATCAAAATATCGGCATTTACGCTGCCGTTTATCGATGAATAGAGATCGAAAACATCACCCATGGTATGGATATTTACATCATCGGCATGCAACATTTTACTAAAATATCCAAGCGCTCGCTTTTCAGGATCAAGGATAAAAATATTTACTAGTTTTTCTTTTTCTAACTTGAGTTCACCGGATAGTACCTTGGTTACAACTGCATGGATTAACTTTAGGTTCAATGGTTTATTTAGTTTGGCTAAAACTCCCAAATTTTTCAGTTTTGTTTCGTCTACTTTTTCATTGATCGCTGCAATGAGCAAAACAGGGACGTATTCGTTTTCAACAACATCTTTCATTAACCGCCTATATTCACGTACGCTTAAGAGCATTTCCTCGACAGGCATGTCAGGAATTGAGGTATCGGCAATAATTAAATTGCTCATTGAATTTTTATCGATTTCAATCGCAGCCTTGCCACTAGCTGCGGTCAAAATACTATGCTTAGTTGCTTGCAAAGATTTCTGAAGATTCATCCTGACGGATGTCTGCCCACTTACAATTAATATTGATTGTTCCATTTCATTTCCCATGTATCAATCCTTTCATTCATATTCACATGTTAATTCTGCATGCCTGCCACAGGGACAGTTTACTGAAATTTTACTGATTTGTTCGTTTTTCTTCTCCAAAATAATTGTCGGGGGAATTTGTTCACAGTCTTCTGGATTTTCTCCCCCAATAATAACTCTTTTCCCAGAACTTGGCTTACATTTCGACCGGGGAATTATCTTGCTATAATGTTTGGTATGTATTCCCTGCTCATATTTATGATTATATCCAGCAACAATATGAGTCGCTTCAATATTTCTGGAGTAAAATTTTTGTTCATCTTGCATAGTTTATAAAATTCTTAAACGTAAATGCCGGTTATGTTGTTTAGTGACATTCGAGATGTACCGGCGTTACTGACTAGTTACTTTTTCATGGATTTAGAATTAGTTAATCAGTTTGCTTTCACCCTGACATTGTTTCCTTGGCTTTTTTGACCAAGAACGTAACTTTTTTTGACTCTTTTGTTTTTTAGTTTGCGATTCGCAATCTGTGTAATTTTAGTTTCAATTTCGTTTTTCCAGATCCCAATCCGATCGTTCAGTGATCGCCATTCAAGTGTTACCTGTCGTAATTTTGGATTGAATTGCAGCAAATGCCCAACTCCCTCTTTATCGATCAGGTATTCCTGAATAACAGCTTGTTGGCGTTTTCCCATTCTTAAAGCCAATTTAAATTTGCGAAAATCTCTACGTTCAATGGCCCTGTTTATATCTCCAATACATTTTTCCCACTTTGTCAACGCATTTTTTATTATCGCAGTATGATTCATTTTGATTCTTATTTATATGAGTTTTTTTGAAACCATTCGGTAAAAAACGTTACTAGCGCGGTCACTCTTACCGGTCTAAAAGATTTTTCTCAGATAGGAATGGCTAAGTTACCTTTGCGCCACCTGTATTATTTACGTTTATTTTCAAGCATAGGTCGTTTGTAGTGAGCCAAATAATTGGCGTTTTTTGTGAAATACAAAAGAACAGCGATGACTGGCTTAACTACAAGCATGATTGTCCTATAATTTTAAGATTTTTTATATTTATAACCTCCCGATTGGAAAGGGAGGTCCAGAGTTAACTACCAATTGTTCCCAGAATAGTAATCTGCATAGACCTCCATGTTTCGATTCACATCAGTGATTAATTTACCAAATTTGAGAACAGAGAGACAGTAGAAAGTTTTCTTACGTCAAGATATCCCCAACTTCCGTGCTTCTTTGGCTGCTTTAGACCACGTTTCCCGTAATTCGTCAACCATTGCTAATACTTCTTTAATTTTTTGAGGGTTCTTTTCGACATTCGCTTCGGATAAGTGAGAAATCCAGAATTCATAAAGATTGTTCAGGTTTTTAGAAATTTCACCGCCTTTTTCCATATCAAGTGCTAATTTTAGTTCAAGTATCAACCGTTCAGAAAGCTGTAAGTAATTATTCACCTTCTCTATATTTTCCGGGCTATTATTTGTGGTCATATACTCCAATGATAATTTAAGATTCTTTACGATTCCGTCATACATCATAACCACACGCTGACCAGCACTTGCCGTTTTCATTTGAACATTAAAATAGTTAGATATTGATTTCTTAGCCATAATTGATAACCCCTCCGTTTCTTTGGCTGTATTCTATTTGGTATTGATCAGCCGCGTCTTCAAGCAGTCCACGAATCCATGATGCAGCGCCCTCAATCTGTTGGTAATATTGTTTACTTTTACTAACGACATCAACAAACAAATCATGTTGATCATGCGTAGTGTCGGTCTCAATCCTGTAGGATTGAATATGCATATTTACCGCTTTGATGGCACTGGTTAAAAGCTGACCCGCAACTTTTTGCTTTTTGAGTTTGGAATCCAGATTATCAAGTTTTTTTATCAAGCATTCTTTCCTTGCCACATCGACCGGATTACTTAATAATGAATCGGAAACAATAACAGCTTTATGAGCGATTTCTTCCATTTTGATTAATTCCAAATTTGCATTATTATATGCCTTTTTCGTACTTAAGAGTGCCGGTTTGTCACTGCTGTTGTGAATGGTATCAATTTGTTTCAATAACTCTTTCTGATCATCTAAAAGAAATCGTGCAATTTCGTTTGGATTTACTTGTGTTGAATTTTTTATCAAGGCACCCTGTTGGTTTGCATTGATGATGTCGATTGAAGTATTGTTTTTAATGTCTTCGAGATAAGAATTCATGATTTCAATATACATAGAAAATTGTTTCGTCGTCCATACGTCATTTCCATTATTTCCAGCAACCTTTACAAGCGTATCTTTACTGTAATAATGGCCATCATACATGCTATTTTTCGCATGAGACGTGCCATCCTCCGGAAAACTCAAATCGAGGCCTAATAGGATAATGGGACTGCAGCCCATGACTACTGCTGCATCAATTGCGCTAACAGCAACTGTACCTCCAACAGCCAAATTTCCAGGACTGGAATCACATGAGATTAACCAATCATTAAAGTCCGTCAATACATCCGACATAAAGCTGAATAGGTGGTCGTTAAACAGTTTAAAAATGGGTGGATACACAATTGTCCCAGCCAGTAAATAGATATCCTTGGATTCGATATCTGAAAACTGATTCCAGGTTTTAGGATCGCTATCTATGGCAATGACAAAATCCGGTTTTATACCGGCTGCTAAAAGTGGTTTCAACGCGGTACCGACCGCAATAATCAACGCTTTACCTTTAGCATCTTTTAATGTTTTCAAGGCATGATTGAGTGATGGACCTGCGGTTACAACGATTGCGGGTAAATTTTTGAATTTATTCTTTAGCGAATGCACTCCGGGATTATTTAAAATAGTGGGTAAATTCAGAATGGTATTTTGAGTCCATTCGTCGCTAAATGATGCGAGTGTGCCACGATCCATTCCATCGAGTCGGGTTTCCACAATAATTTTTTCAGAAAGAACATTTAATTTTTCGGAGCAAGCCCTTCTTAGCCCGGGATGAGTAAAAAATGAAAATGTGAAATTATTACGCTTAGAAAGAATCATACGATATTCTCGTGCAATCAAGGTAGAATCTGAATTGATGATGAAACAACTTGTTGTCCCAGATGGTATCAGTTTTGACAACTCGTGATACTGCAGCACAAATTTTACGGACGGTGGATTATTATCTAAAACAACTAACATTCCTCCACTCAGTACATTTCTTGCTAGCTGTTGCAGATGATAGCATCCGGCTACACCAAAAACAACAATTAGGCCTGCCCAATCGACTGCCCCTTCATTCGTCCAATTACGTATCTGATGATCCGCTTCACTGACCGGATCGCGTTTACTATGAAGCATAAATACTTTATTGGATTCAGTTTTTATTCTATAGACCGAATTGTGAATTCTGTCACTTTCAAGGTAAATATCTGAATCATCCACGTTTGCATGATTTAGGCTTTCCAAAGTGTTAAGTGACGCATGTTGAGTAAGAAACTCTAAGTTTTCTTGAAGTAGAGAAGCCATATAGCAAATAGGAAAAAATTTAATTAATTATAAATTTGGAAGTCATCCGGCAAGAGCAAATACCTGAATGCGATTCAGACTAATATCAAATTGTAACTGTTCACGGCAGTAGATAAATGATTGTGTTTACCAGTTTGATTACCCGCTTGCCGTGAAAATGAGTATTGTATGCATGGAGCCAAAAATCACATGTCCATCTTAGAAATTGGAAATAAATGACTTATCGATATTACTATCCTATTTTCGCATCATATTTAATTGCAACTCAATCACAACATCTTCACAGTAGGCAACTAACGCTGTGGGGTTGTCCAATCGTTATAATCAAACCTAAAGCAATCCTGAGCGCACTGCCAACGAATTATTTATTTTCAATTCCTTGGTCACAAAAAGTAAACATTTACACTGGGGGGTTGCCCATCTGTTTACTCAAACTATTTGTAAATATCAC
Organism: Verrucomicrobiota bacterium; assembly: GCA_021772675.1. GTDB lineage: Bacteria > Verrucomicrobiota > Lentisphaeria > JABSQK01 > JAJFLO01 > JAJFLO01. The sequence continues at coordinate 14,801 of JAJFLO010000344.1, forward strand.
TTCAATGAATTTTCCAGCTGCGTTGCCAACTTAGGAAAAAGATTCAAGAATGATTGAAACAGATCACAAAAATCAAATCGTAACACATCACTAACTTCAACAAAATCATTTTTTTCAGATTCGGTTACAAGAATTATCATCTGAGATCTGAAGGCATCACATTTTTTCACAAATTCATTTGCCTCTTCCTCGGGAAGATAGGCATTGCATATATCCATTACTGACGCGCAAAATTCTGCAAATTCTTTTAATTGTGGGAGCGCATCTTTTAAAATTGATAGGCCTTTTTCATCTTCTCCACTATCAAAATGATTGCTGCAAGTCGTAAAAATATTCCGAAACTTATCCAAACCCGCTTGCGAATTATTTAGTGCATCTATGGTTAGATTGATTACTTCTCTATCAATTTTCGTTTCGGTTGTTCCCATGATGTTACCTCTTCGCTTTTCATAATTTTTGGTATTTTTGTGTTATCAATTGTAGACGTAGTCAGTGTCACTACATCGTCGCTGTCAATACGTCGTCATTTACCTGATCGTCATTATCGTATTCGTTTAGTTTATTTCTAAGCGTCCGTACACTGAATCCTAAGAGATCGGCAGCCTTTGATCGGTTGCCGTTTGTCGCCAGCAATGCTTTTTTAATTGTTAATCGTTCAATTTCCTTAATATTTAATAAATCTTCGATTGATTCGTCATTTTTTCCGTTTGAAAAGGAAAGACGAACGGAAGTGGGATTCAGTATGTCCTTTGGCAGACTATGTGCTTCTATAGTTGGACCATCATCTAGGATTGCTACTCGCTCAACAACATTTTCAAGCTCACGAATATTTCCCGGCCAGGGATAATTTTGGATATAATTTAGGGCATTTTTAGAAAATGCCAGTTTTCGTCCAAGTTTAACTTCCTGCTTAGCTAAACACTCCTTGGCAATATCAACAACATCTCGATCTCGCTCTCTAAGCGGAGGCAATTGGATAGGGAAGACATTTAAGCGATAATAAAGATCTTCACGGAAATTATTCTCTGCAACTTCATTTTTTAAATTTCGATTGGTTGTCGCTATAACTCTGACATTTACTTTTATCGTCTTATTTCCACCAACACGTTCAAATTCAGACTCCTGTAGAACGCGTAGAAGTTTTGACTGCATCCCCATGCTGATTTCTCCGATTTCATCCAAAAGGATCGTTCCCCCATCGGCCAGTTCAAACCTTCCAATTCTTCGTTCAGTAGCCCCTGTAAATGATCCTTTTTCATGACCGAATAATTCACTCTCTAGTAGGTTTTCTGGGACGGCAGCACAATTCATGCGAATGTACGGTTTCTCCCCACTCGGATCGGAAATAGCATTTATCTCTCCAGCAACCAATTCTTTTCCGGTACCACTTTCTCCTGTCACAAGCACTGCAGCGGTTGTTGGGGCAACTCGCTGTATCAAGCGAGTGATTCCCTGGAGCTTCTCAGAACTACCGATAATCTGTTTTGAAAAGGTCTGGCGTGTTGTCAATTCTTTTGTTAAATAAATATTTCGTTCCTGCAATTGACACCATTTTGCAGCTTTCTCGATTAAAAAATCTGCCTGATCCGGCGAAAAAGGTTTTATTATGAAATCAAATGCTCCAGTCCTCATTGCTTCGACCGCAGTTTCAATGGTACCGTAGGCAGTCATGATGACAAATATAACATTGGGACATTTTTTCTTACAAAATTTCAAAACATCCAACCCTGTCGATTTGCCCATTTTTAGATCGACAAAGGCCATTTGAAAATCGTGCCGTTTCAAACATTCTATGGCTTCTTCTCCCGAATCTGCAGTTATGACTTCTATTCCATGCCGCTTAACTGTTTCTTCAACAACTTGTCGTACCAGGAAATCATCGTCAGCAACTAATACTCGATCAATCATTCGTTACCTCGCTCGTTTTAATATTATGGTAAATGTCGTACCTTTATTTATTTGGCTTTCACAAGAAATTGTACCCTCATGTCCATCAATGATTCGTTTGCATAGAGCTAATCCCAAGCCAATACCGCCATCCTTTGTTGTAAAAAAAGGTTCAAAAATGTGGTTAATCTCTTTTTTTGGCATACCACAACCGTCATCTTTGCATTCAATTATTATTGAAGTTCGGGATAATCGGGTTGTTATTATCACAGATCTATTTTGTCGTCTTGGACATGCCTCAATCGCGTTGACCAGCAGATTTGTAAATACCTGACCTATTTGAACAACGTCAATCCGTGAATTGGCATCTTCCTTACAAAAATTAGTCTCAATGTTAATTTTTCGATCATCTGTCATTGGTTGAAGAATCGTAATAACCTGTGTTATCACTGGATGGATTTCATGGGTTTCAAAGTGTTCTTTCATCTCTCGACTATAATTGAGCAAATTACTGACTACAGCATTCAATTGTCGAGTCGCAAATATAATCTTTGTTGCCTGTTGCTGCGCATTGTAATTATCTTTCAAATCACGTTCGAGCAACTTTGCAAACCCTTCAATACCACAGAGCGGATTTCTGATTTCATGTGCAACGCTCGCAGCGACTTTACCTAAAGCAGCCATTCGATCTTCCTGAGCTACACGACTCTGAAGTCGACGGTGTTCTGTAATTTTTTTCATTGATACAACTTTGAAGATTTTGGCTGCCGTCGTTTTGGTCATTGGAATCATTGAGACTAGAAATATTTCATCTACATCGTCAATTGTTAGAGTCAATTCGTTGTCTTTTACGTATTCATTGGACTTTAATAGATCAACTAACACTGGCCACTCTGATAATCCTTTTTTCTTTATATCTGCCCCCAGTAAGTTAATTGCAGATGAATTCGCAATTTCGATATTTCCCATATTGTCAGATAGCAACACAGAGTCCGCAATTGATTCCAGAATTCCTGATAGTCGCTCTTTCATTGCTTCAATTTCAGCAATTCTTTTAGCTAACTCTCTATTCTTCTGCGCTAAAGACAGCTGAGCATTATCTAATCGAGTTTCTAACTCTTTATGAGACTTTTCCAGCAGTTCAGATTGCGCCTCAAAGACCTTAAACGCTTTTAGCAGAGTTGGTCTTAAATCACTCGAATATTCAAGAAGAGATGAATCATGCATAGGTTATAAACCTTGATTTTTGGCCGTTTGATTCTTTTACTGCATGACGTTTGTTTCCCATGCCTTTCTCCATTTCTTTTCGACGTTTTCCGCTGGTTTCGTTTCGCAACAATAACTCAGGTGAAAACCGCGATACCGTTGGTAGTCGCCGAGGTTTTGGCGGTGGTGGCATTGCAGTGGATGTATTTGACGCTTGATCAATCACTTTTTTCAGAAGCATCTCGTTTTCATGTTCAATGACTAACAACTGTTCCAATACGTCACTGAGTTCCCTAACCAACTCTTCCTTTACATTATCAGGATCATTAGATTCTGTAATATCGATATCTTTTGCGGAATTCTTTACCAATTGCTTTTGTTCCTCCAAAGTGCTAACTAATTGCATTTTTTTCTGAAGAATCTCAATTATTTCTTTCATAGAAATGCTTTTTTTCTGAAGATAATGCTCTCGTTCATCCTGAAATAAACTGAGAAGATTTCGACTATTTCGAATCTGCGTCTGTAAAATTGCTATTGTATTTGTCATAGATTTAGTCCCCTTTCTTGGAGTTTTTTCACCCTTTCCTCTGATCCAGCCAACGACGTAATTAGATCAAGCTGTGTTAATAAGAAATTAAATGTTGTTTCTTTATCGTTGGAATTAGTCTTTATTTTACTAAGTATGTCTTCATGAATTTCCTTCAATTCTACTATATCAATATTGCCATATTTGGATGTCAGCGACCGCAGTAACCAGTATTCAATCCATGCTTCGTTTTTAAATTGCACTAAAATATTCTCAAGTAATATATCCACGTCTTCTGGATGGTTCAGGAACGCTTGATCTAGTAGAACCTCGTAAATTCGCTTAAGAAGTTTCCGTTTTTCTTCTGGGGGCATGACCTCGTCCTCAATAATTTCTACCAAAATCTGCTGACCATTTTCATATGCCCTCGGCAAATTTACCAGCATAGCAAGCATCTCTCTTTCAGTTTTGATGGCTAACTTTTCAGATGGATCAATAATATTAGGTTTAACTAAATCATATCGCCTTATTGCTTCATAATTCTGGCCCTTTGTTTTTGCCATATTTATCCAATTCATATAAGCAGTTAGCCCCTGAGGATTTGTAAGAAGTTCTTTGGAATAAGTGCGAAAAATCTGATTCGTTTTTTCGTAGTCGCCTAACACGGCATAACATTGACCTATTTTCGCGACAGTAGACAGCCACTGGTCATTGGATGTGAATTCACCAGCTTTTCCCATATTAACAAGTTCCTTTACAAAACTCTTTTTCGCGATGTTTAGAGCCTCTTCATATAATCCCATTTCATAGTACGAATTTAATAATGCCATTAGTACTTCTTCGTAATGATTTCCATCGGTAAATTCGTATAGATAACGCTTCGCTTTTAATACGACAGCGACTGGCTCTAACTGGCGGTTTTTACTGGCAAGTACATCAAGATACAGAATTGATTCAAAATTCTGGCTATTTAATGCCTGGGTCAAATAGTCAGCAAAGAGTTCGGCGGCTTCTTCATATTTCTCTGAATGGAAGGTTAACACCGCTGTAACAAAGTCGGCCGCATCCTCTACAGCCAACCAGTTTGGGTAGTCAACGTTTTTTAGTGTATCAACCATTGACTGAGCCCTGGATAAATAGTTAAATTTATCATCCAATAGTATTAAATTATTTAAAATGTTATTTTGATTTGGATATAAATCATTTAGGATGCTTAATGCAATTGTATTGTCCTTTGCTTTAGCAGCCAATTTTTCTGCGACGAAAAACGCTTTGTCCCATTTTTTTTGTGTTATTAGGAGAGTATATAAACGAAAAAAAATGGGAGCAGATACGTGTTCTTCACTAAACCGATTTAAAATCTGTTGAAGAAATCCTGCGGCAGCATCGTAATTCCCATCAACTTCTTCCATGTCGGCTAAAATGGTCAGACATTCAATTTTGTCATCTTTTGATGCAGAACTAGCATTAAGTCTATTTGCGATTCGGTAGACGGAATCATATTGACGTTCATGTGCATTTAACCTCATTAACCCCAATTGTGCCTGAAATGCTTCTTTATGAAGCGACGATAATTCACTGATCAAATGCTCATATAGATCTTTTGCTTGTTCAAGAGTGTTTTCAAAGGTAATTTCGTCTTGGTCAGGATTATTATCTTTATACCTTTCGAGCATTGAAATTGAACCACATATTTCAAACAATATTTCCGCTTTTTGCCGTACAGCCTTTGCCCAGATATTTTCGACATCACTCTCTTCAATAACTTGGGTTAATAATGCAACTGCTTTGCCTTCTTCATGATTATTACGAAGGCATTCTGCCCAATCCAACCGTGTTTTCCAGCGTTCTTCGGGAGACATTAAATAACTTTCGGAGTCCCGAAACATAATAACGGCGTCATTCCATTTTTTGTTGTTCATCAATATTGACGCTATTTTTCGGTTGATTGTTTTTTTATCTTTGGATAATCTAGTGAGTTCATACGCATGTTGGTAGTATTTTAGAATCAGGTTACGAGTTTGTTCATCACATTCATTCGATTCACAATGTTCCTCAATCAAACTCGCCAGATTTGAGTAGAGATCTCGTTTCTCCAGATCAGTTAATTGACTAGAGTCCAGCGATTTAAACGAACTAACAATTTTCCGTATGTGTTTGTTTTTACTTGTGTGTATCAAATTGTCCAATTTGGTCTTGAAGCTTATTGTATTTTCGATTTTTTTGTCCTTGATATAATCGGAAATTTTCTTCTCGCTCACATTAATGACTTTGAACAAACCGAAAGTCACTATTCCGGCGATTAGAGTCAGTATCGTTTTTTGAACAAGCTTATTATTTGGTTTTTCCATTTTTAATTCCGGTGGACTAGTACTATGCTGAAAGTTCATTTAGTAGAATGTATCGTTCTTGCTGACCAATTAACCTGGGATATAAACTGTTTGTTGTGTGAGATAAATATTTATGAATTGTACTTATTAATACTTGATGACTTACGGGTTTCACCAAGACATCTTTAACAAGAGAAAAGGAGCTAGCCTGAGTCAAAACATCCGTAATAGCTGCACTTATATATACAAACGGAATTTCAATTCCAGAATCCAATACATATTGAACCAGATCAATACCTTTTCCATCGGGTAAGTCATGATCGCATATGATTAACCCGACTTCTCGTAATCTGATTAAATTCATTGCCTGTTTTATCATCGTTGCAGTAATACATATATATCCCGAAGAATCGATAATTTCAGAGTAATTAAGCAAGATCAGAGGATTATCATCAATGACTAAAATTGTGTCAG
>JAJFLO010000345.1 GCA_021772675.1 Verrucomicrobiota bacterium
AACAATATTGCAAAATTCTTCGTGATTTTCGATTTACTGATTTGCGTTTTATTATACTTTGAGGGTCAACTTTACAGACAATAGCAACTGTATTAAGAATTTCATCAAATGTAAACGAACTTTGCAGATAGACTAAAGCTGTTTGGTCCATTTTCATTCTATTCTTAACTTCACGACCCAGAAGATATTCACGTTTAATCAAATCAATGAAACTGTCACTGCCAATCAAACTCTGTGCTGTTATATCATCAAAGGGATTCGCTATTTCTTTAAGCAAACCTTCTTCGACATAACCGCGATAATTCTTCATTCTTTTTTTACGATTCTCTCCCCATCCTGATAATACATGCGCTAGTTCTAACCATCGATAAATCTGTTCTATCCCAAGATAATGCCTGAAACTTGACCATCTAAAATCATGAAGATGTTTCTTTTTCTCAAAAACTTCCCGATCTTTCATTCTTAAAATGCGGACTGGATTAAGATGAATGTATCTTGATAGTTTTGTTCGATATAATTCAATAGTATCGGAATTTGTATTCTAAGTTGTTGCTATTAGCAAAAAAGTGCATATTCTGTGAAACCATTATCATGGAGGAACGTGAGTTTGTAGTGCCGCCTTTAGGCGGAAGTTTCAGATGAGCTTTAGCGAGTCAATAGTGCCACGCACTCGCTATAGCGTTGTTCAAACTTCCGTCCTATGGGGGCGGGACTACGAACGAGCTGCAATTAAATTTATGGAAAGGAGGTACGGAGTAATGCCTTCAACTCAATTTTGCCAATCGTTGCGATAAAAAAGCCCCGGCGCAGCCGGTTAAGTTCTCTTCAACTAATTGTGATTTAAACCGACCCTGAAACACATGGCCGGAGCTACGTCTTAATCGGTTTATACTCACGGTGAATGAAGTAAGAAACGCTTGCATGAACCGGCTTAAGGGTTCACCCAAAAATAAAATGGTATTTCCAATTCGTAATTGTATCAAGATAGTTTTTACGCTCAGTTTTGGGTGAACCCTAAGTTCGCTTCTGTTGTTTTCAAATACAGATGAAAGTGGTTCGGCATGCAGCAAAAGCAATAGATATGAACTTTATACTGTTGGGAAAACTCTCCAAGTTTATCAATAAACATTGAATAATGATCCGTTTCATGAAAAACTAACTGGCGCTGATTTCCCCGATTGATAACACTTGTCCCGCCATAGCTCCAGTCAACAGGGCGACGGCGGATGATAACAAGCTTCAGGATATTCAATTCGTAGTGGTCGTGCCATAAGTTGAAAGTATTTTAATGATTATTATTAAATAATTTTCTGAATTAAAGAATTAGTATACAACCATTAAAATAAAAATGCAATAACGCAGGTGTGACCCCAAGAGTCCGATTGATTACCTGATGAAAGTTTGAACGAATATGAATTAAATTGTCATTTTGAAGATTCAGCCATTTTGCAATATCATCACGAAAAAATAATACGACAGTACCCAGCATTGCTAAATTTGCAAAAGGAATGCGAAGCGTACAAATGATTCCGAGGTGAAAACCTAACATTCCCAAAAGTGCCAGCCACTTACAAAAGCGATTTCGATATCTGAAAAATAAAATAACAGGAAGAAACGCTTCTAAGATCATTCCTAGATGATTGGCTATTTTTAGATAAGGATAGAGTGTAGAATTCCAAAATTCAGGGACAATCGCCATCGGCATACGTAGTATACAATATAGCGCAGCTCCTTCCTGCCATAGGGGACTAGTGAACTTCCAAAGTCCTGCAACCAAATAAATTAAACATATATTTCCCAGGAAACAACGAAGCGGCAATCCGGGAACAGTAATTCGGCGCCAACGCGCCATACAGTTCGCTCTGTCACGCAGCCATTCACCAAAAACAAGTGTATGACCAACCGGCAAAAGCAGCAACCAAAAAAGGAGAAGATGCATGACAGCATCTTCGACATTCATAACAACAAAATTCCACCGGTAGGTCGATACTTCGATGATGAACATTAAGAATGTAAATGACTTTACACGAACACCAAGAATTATAGCAATTGAACCGATGCAGCCAAATCCAAAAAGGGTATAAAATACCCATGTATCCGGTGAACCAAAAAATAGACTCCATTGAGTGAACCAGAAAATCTTCCGCAATAGCTGATGGTCGAGTAACCCATCGCTACCGCTAAAATCGGGAATTTCACAAATCAATGTTACGAAATATGCACATGACAAAATACCGACAAGAATACGAAATATATCTACCGGTATAGCGAAAGATTCTCGAAGAATCCGAGTACGTAAGTCAGTTAAATATTGCAATGGATTCCCATTTCACATTCATTGAACAGAAAACAGATAGTTTTCAAATTGGCAGGCAATTTTCCCCCAATCCATATTAACACACGTTTTTCGAGCATTTTCACGAATTCCAGGCCAGGAAACCTTTTCCTGTACTACCTTATTCAGTGTTTGAATAAACTCATGTTCGTTATCAAATGGAATTGCATATCCATTATGTTCATTTTCAACGAGATCACGAATTGAGGCATAATCATAGCCTACTACGATCAGTCCTGATGCCATGGCTTCAGCCACGACATTGCCGAATGTATCTGTTTTACTGGAGAATATAAAAATATCAGCACTGGCATAGCATTCTGCGAGTGGTTCTCCCCTCAATTTACCAGTAAAAATGACATCTGGATTCTTGTGCCGAAGAGTATTTAACAACGGTCCGTCACCCACCACCACCAGCTGAACATCTGTAGTTTCTGATTTGATTTTTCTATAGGCCTTAAACGCCAATTCAAAATTCTTTTCAGGCGCAATACGACCGACACATAGTATAACGACAGACTTGCTGGTTTCTGCCCACTTTTCTCGTAATTTTTTTGAGCACCTATCTGGGGTAAAAAAGGTTGTATCAACACCTCTTGCTAATATTGATAAATTTACAAACCCTCTTTCTTCCAGAATGTTTTTTGATGTTACGGATGGTACAAGCGTAATGTCTGTCTGATTGTGAAACCATTTCAAATAATTGAAAATAAGTGAACTTAACTTTCTTACAAACGAATAAAATTTAACAAATGAATGAAAGTTTGTGTGAAAACTGGAACTAACCGGAATCTTTAAATTACGAGCCGCGAAGAGAGCAGCCAGCCCCAACGGGCACTCTGTGGCAATATGAATAACGTCAATATTGTTCTTACGGCATATTTTTTTTATTGAATGGTATACAGGCAATCCGTAATAAAACCCGGGGTAGATTGGTAATGTGAATCCATGGACACGAAAAAGTTTTATTGAGTTTTCCTCGGATTCTTGTTTTTGACCGGTATCGTTATAAGGATGAATAACGCATACATCATGTCCACGCTTAGACATTTCGCATGCAATATTGCCAATAGCAGTTACAACACCATTAAATTCCGGCCAGAATGTTTGGGTAACGATAGCTAATTTCATTTAATTTTAGATTGAATATTTTAGATTATCACAACTTCTCTACAGAGAAACTTGTAAAATGAGGGAAAGTCAACGGTGTTTATACCATAGTCACTCAATGAAGGATTTTTCATGCTTGAAAGCCTGGTTTTCAAAGTCTGGGGCCGTAATGTGTTTATCAGTAAACTTAAGATATAATCATCTTATACAAAATTCGTTATATATACTGCAAGCAGTAGTTTTTTCGACATTCGTTATTCATTTCAGGCAACAATTTTATCCCGCTTAGCGGAATCGAAGTCCTGATGACTGTCGGTATAACTAATTACTTTAGCGCATCCGCAGTAATTTTTTATTCTGCTCAAAGCCCAAAAAATCAATAGCGTAGGTTTTTGTACCCTAATTCGCTTTCTGAAATCTAAAATGTGACCTGGCTTTCTCGCTCTAGTATCAGTAAGATATCTGTTGATCTTGTTTCACTACCCAAGTTGTTCGCTTGACAGGTTCCATATAAAGTGCCTGGTATGAACCCGTATGTACGATGGGGTGGAATATTCTCCTCGCAAGACGCATTTTGATCCCGTTATCTGTGGGGAAAACAGTAGTGACCTGGTTCAATCTGCGTATTGACTGCATATAATTTGTCCATTAATTGTCTTTCCTCTTTTGACCACTCGTCGTTGCCAAACGTCTGGTAATGATGCTTTCGCCATCGTCTTTGCGCTAGCTCTAACAATTGGTGACGCAATTCGATCCATTCACGAGTGAATCCGGGATTTGTTTGAGCTTGAGTTTGGGAGCGAAACTCGAAGTAAATGGTTCTTCGATACTTTTGCTTGGTGATTGGCTCTGAGGAGTGCAAAACCATCACATCATGAACTAGAACATCTCCGGGGTCCATTTCTATTTCCGCGATCTCCAAACATCCTTGATCCCATTCATTTACAAGTGTGCATACATCCTTAGATGACGATTGGGATTTCGGAATGATTCGCAGTCCTCCCTTATTCTTTCGAGTTGCGTCCAAATAAACACCAAGTGTAATCACTCTGTCGTGCCGATCGTGGCCCATATCCCGGTGCCATCCTATAGCCTGATCATCCCCCTTATTTTTCACGAGGAGTGATTCATAAGTAGATATGCGGTCGTTGCCACACAATGCTGTAGCAACGTTTACAATCTGAGGGCAACCAAGAAGTTGCAGAAAGATAGGATCGCCGACTATAAAAAGGTCATTAACACGGGTTACGAATTGCTTCTTGCTATTTGTTATAGTGGCAATATATCCACTAGTGTTGGCCAACTGAAAATTACGTAACCCATTGTTGATTGCTTCGCTTGAAGCCTGACAAAGCAGCGACAGAAATTCGGTTGGTATCCATTTTCGCAGTATAATATAGCCATCATTATCAAAAGATTTTATCTGATCGGTGGTCAAATCAAATTCCATTTAGTTCCCTCCTTCTCCAAGCGGTGAACCGGGTAGCCTTGTCAGAAAACGAATGGTTTAGAATCCACTGCAGTAACTTGACTCTGTTCCATTGGGGCAAATCCTAGGCAAATCCAGGTCACACCTTTACTGTTAACTTTTGCAAATCATGCTTTCTATCTTTTCCAGGTTTTGGCGAAGTTGTCGCGATGAATCATTCATTACCCGATCCCTGGCCTGAGTTAAAGCACTAACACTAACTGAAAAGCGTTTCGCTAAATCACTTAAACTATCAGTGTGACGACAATAATAACAAACGCTATACATCCCAAATCGCCTAGCCTCTCTATGGCAACTTTTTCGATTGATTATAAGATCTTGGCCAACCTCGTAAATCGATGCAACATGATCGATGATTTCTTCAAACGAAAACGATTTCTGTAAATGACCCAGAGATGCTTCTTCTTCTTTATTACCCTGCCGTCCAAGAAGATACTCGCGTTTAACCCAATCGACAAAACCAACGCTTCCGAGAACACTCTGCTCAACAACGTCGTCAAAAGGACTTTCCAATTCCTTACGTAGACCCTCTTCAACATAATCTCCATAATTTTGCATTCGCTGGCGTTCTTTATCTCCCCAACGCAATAAAACCGGTTCACAATCCAGCCACTTAGGCTTATTGGTAATTCCAAGATAGTATCGATAACTTGACCACTTAAATTTATGGAGATGCTCATGCCGTTCTTCGGGAGAAGCTTCACGAAAATATTGAGTACGAATTGGATTCAAATGAATGTATCGAGATAAACGAGATTGATAACAATTGTCTTCGACAAGGTGTGCTTTGAAACGACCCTGAAATATATGACCTGATGAACGTCGCTTTTTATTACTGCTAACACAATACGACGTAAGAAAACTCTGCATGAAACGGCTAAGGTTGGCTTCTTTGGTGCAAACATAAAGGTGGAAATGATTTGGCATGCAACAATACGCATACACCCTCACATGAAATTCGGTCGCAAAATAGCCCAGTTTTTCGATAAAGGTCTTATAGTGCCAATCATCATGGAACACCGTCGAACGTTGGTTCCCTCGGTTAATTATATGATAGCTGGCATTCCCATATTCTATTCTTAAAGGACGGGTCATAATGATAGCAATATATTACACTATCCAAACAATACAATTTAAAAAGTTAACATTAAAGGTGTGACCCTAATCTTCCCAGAATCCAATTGAGGAAAGAGACGCCTGACTTCTTAAGCAAATGGAGATCGCTAAAACGGTAAGGCGATGGCATATCCGACTCGTTTGCGAACCGGAACAGCGTTTCTAAGAATGTTGGGACGTCCGGAAAGGCTCTATCGCGAACTATCTGTTCAAGATTGCAAGCGATGCACTGCGAGAAATCTAAGACTACCGAATCATTTTCATCGAGAGAGGCTGGCAAAAGTACAAGATCGGTAGCGCCCGAATACTTCCAACGAGTCGTGGACTCGATCTCTGTCAAAAAATCATTGAAGCTCTGATCACAGAATCTCCAATCAGCTCCCGCAACGTGAGTTGTCGTCTCGCTTGGATCTCCTTCTGTGGAACCCTGCGCAATTTCATCATATCCTGCCAGGAAGAAATCCGCTCTCTCCTTTGAGCGAATATGGTAATGGTTAATTCGCGGCAGAATATCATTCTTCGCGATTGCACTTGAAGGATGCATGAAGAGAAGGCCAACGAGCTTCATCTCATCCAGTCTCACCTTTACTGTTTCAGTTGAAGGCCTAGAGAGCTTATTCCCTGGTCTGAATAAATTGCAGTCCGTTTCGATGACTGGGAGAGGCATTGATACGGTCTTTCGCTCGAACGCTGAGTCCAGCTGATCGATTATAGAGGAAATAGTTGGAGCAATGATCATTTTTTTCTCAGGCTAACGTACTGAATAACTTACCAGAAATACTGATCAAAAAACTCTGAATTCATAAGAAAACGTGGCCAGTATTTCTGGTTAAGTTGATTCTCTTGTTATGCCGGAATTTATTTACCAAACAATGCCTCTGAAAGTAGGTTGATAGGTAACGAACTTTTGCCTGTTAAATCCTTACGCATAGCTGAAACGATTAAACTAAACGCAGCAAATGATTCTTCACTATCTAGAGAACCGTATTCCATCCAGAAACTGTTAACTGCTTTAATAACTTCATCACTACCGATAAGAACGACTCTGTTCTTTGCTTGCGTAAGTTTTTGGAGTTGCTCAAGGCTTCTTTCCACTTCGTGCTTAGCTGAACCAGCTATTTCCGACACAGAATTTATTAGATCAAGATATGCTTGGGCACGAATTTCAACTGTTTTCTTTTTTGCCTCAGCTTGACGACCAAGATAATATTGAACAAGTGCACTAGCCAAAACACCCACTAAGCCAATTAGAGCAACTACCAATTTAATATCCATGCAACCCCCTTTGAGCATAACGATTAAACTGACCTACGGAGATGGAGCGCAGCGGAATCTCCGTTAGTGTCCAGTGTTTGGTTATGCTTTTCCATTTTTTGTACTTCTGATGACGATTTCATTACGGTCGATTTCTGCTGAGAATTGGAGTGGATCCAACCAATTTGGAATACCCGTCCTAACTTTATGAAACCGAACTATCGGATTGTCATACTGCGCATAATAAACAAGAAATTCATCATCAGGAAAATCACGAAATAATTTGGAGGACCACGTCTGAACCAGTGTTTGACCGAGATCGCAAGCTGCAATAAAATCGGGATGCTCAGAATTCCACCACGGCTCACAATCCAAATCGGCTTCATGCCGAAAATAGTCAAGTACATGAAGATGATTTACGAATGACTCCGAATCAACAAGATCTCGAAATGTATTATTGGGATCACTTGCATCCATCCATCCAAGATAAATTCCACCATTTTCGATCTTGAATTCTGGCCAAATTATCTCTGCGACCTCAAGTGCTGTTTTCGGTTTTACTAGTGCCATTTAAGGTCTTCTTTCAGCATAACGTCCTTCATGATCAATCTGAGAGAAGCGCAGCGGAGCTCAGATTGGATCCATGAAATTGTTGGGGTTATTCCTCTAAACACCCACCGCTTATAACGAAGTGTGTTCCTTCAGTGTTGGGACGAAACAAACGCCAATCTTCATCGTTCGAGCTTGCCGGAAATAGTACAAGATTATACCCATTCGACATTCGAATTACTGCACCTCCATACTCGTCAGTCTTAACATCTTCAATAATCGGGCTGGTAGATAGAAACATTGTAATCAGCTTATCCTGAAGTGTTTCGTTACAATCCCAATCCCAGTTATCGAAATCGAAATCTTCTGTTTCTTCTGGTGGAGAATAAAGGTCATCCCGACCGGTAACGATTCCATCTACATTTTCGAGTCGCCAAGCGCATTGAATGTGTAGTGCGAAGGTACCCGTTACCTTCTTTCCAATTTTAGTGATTGGGCCAATTTGGAAAGTTCGCATATCAGCAGCTCGATGAGAATCCGAAAGTGGTAATCCGATTAGTTCTCGAAGTTTTTCGAAAGTGTTTTTTGCTATATCGACCATAGGTCTCTGTTCTTACCCCAACGTCTGAAATGAGTGATATCCCTGCCCGAAAATTGTCTATTTCAGGTATCTGGAGAATGGCAACACAAAAAGCGTAATTCGGGCATGGGACAGGGATATTAGCTCAATTTCTTTGTTCGCTAAGTGGTTATTATCGCTAAGAATTGTTGATGTTCAAAAGTTAAATGAT
>JAJFLO010000346.1 GCA_021772675.1 Verrucomicrobiota bacterium
AAGATTGTCTCAAAGCTGAAATGGTTGAAATCCTGAAAAAGGTGGCACCTGCTCCAATTTATACAGTAGATGAAATTGCAGATGAATATGGTCATGAGGTCATCAGAACACCACCTTATCACCCTGAATTACAACCAATAGGAATTTGCTGGGGAGTCGTGAAAAATGACATGGCAAGAAATTGTGACTTCACAATGAATAATTTGACGCTTCAGCTTGAAAAAAGTTTTTCGACAGTAACAACAACTACTTGCGCAGGCATCATTGAAAAAGTAAAAAAAAGGAAGATTGCTTTTGGATGGAAGACATAAAGGGGGACGATTAATTCATAAATTGCGTATCAATTCAATTGCGGATGTCTATAATGAACCAAAACTGATCGACATTCAGTGGCCGGGATCGAGTTAATTTTTGTGCTTCAATGACCGTCGAAAATTTCGGAGGCATTCCCGTTTAGTGTGCTGAGAATATTGCTGAGATTCTACAGTGAAAAAGATTTAGCAGAGTCGATAGCCAGCATTTCTCACAATACTTCCGTTACAAAAGCGTATACCACCTAAATTCAAAGTCTTAACGTGTCTCGCGATTCTGCTCAGTAGAACTCGACACACTGTCATCTGCTCATCTACGTCAAACCATTGGATATAGGCAATCTAAGCTTTCTCATCACAAAGCCTGTGAGAAAACCGGGCTAAGTTCTCTGGTTACGAAATTGATGAGAAAAGCAGGCCAGAAAAAATCGCTCAATCTAAGTTTAATTATCTATAAAAAAATCATCTGGAATTGGATGACTGTCATCAATTAATCTGACCATATTATTTTTAAATTGGACAACTGATTTTCCTTTTTCACCATTGATTCTAAATTCCTTAATTATCCAAAAATTATTTTCCTTTTCGAATCCGGTAAATGATATTGTTTTATATGGATTCACAAACGAATCATCAACGGACCATTCCACTTTTAGGGGGAAATGATATTTTTTTGATATCCAAACCTTAACCTTTTTACTCTCGTCAGGATGCTTTAGAATTACAACTCTGCATTTTTGACCTTTTACACGTTCATTGTCCAATTCAGCCTTGAAATTCCAATGTAAAAATGACAAGGTGAAGTCTCCAGGCACAAATCCAAGGGATGCCAGGGAAGATGCTTCTGAGTTTATCAAAGATGCTTCTTGTTTGAATGTACTTTCTCCAGTAACAACATTTTGTTGTAGGCGATAACGTTCATATTCATTAAATATTATCTGAGCAAAAATATGATCACTATCTAATTTTAGCCGTAATTCAATTGGGAATTTTAGTTTTTTACCATTTAAATTCTTATGATTTATTTGGCCGTTTAGAATTGCAATACTTTCCTGATATGGCTGGTTTCGAACCGTTGTCAAAAAAGCCTTAATGTCTTCGTCCTCTGTAGATGTTGCACTAAGGGTCCAGATTGGATTGTATAAAAAAGAAAAACTCAACAAAATTGTGATCGTGCGCACCAAAATGTAAATACCTTCTAAAGTTAAAATTGGAATTTGGGTGATTGCATTACTTTTTTTCAGAATTAATCTAACCTGAATAATTCATAAACTTTTTATTACGAGGCATAATATCGTGCGATATCAATGAGTTACAAAATTATCCGGGCTCGAAATAGTTTACTATTCCTGCACACGGACAAAATTCATAACTCATTGATTTCACACAGTCTAATGACTCTCACTACAAAAGTTTATGCATGATTCAGGCTAATCGCCTTAACGAAATATTTGATATCCGCTGGGGATAAAAGTTCTACAATGTTGCTTTCTAACAGTAAAATTTATTCCAATGATTAAAAAATTTCCCTATTATTCACCAATGATGATAATTTTCCTTTTTATTGCTAACACTAGTTTTGGACAGCATCCTTCTGAAATTGGGGATGGCGTTTTATCCAACGATATTTGGTGGCAATGGCCAATCGTCCTTTTTTCGTTTTCGATTTTTGTTGGATTTATGGCAACATTATCAGGTATTGGTGGTGCGATTATATATGTTCCGTTTGTTAGCAGTATCTTCCCTCTCCATCTCGATTATATAAGAGGAACAGGTCTTGTCATCGCATTGACTGGCGCTTTATACGCAAGTCCTGATCTTTTAAAAAATGGTTTAGCAAATTTACGATTGGCCCTCCCATTTGCCTTAATTGCGTCAATATCCGCACTGTTTGGTGCACATTTTGGATTGAGTTTAGATCCCAAAATAGTTCAACTATCACTCGGGATTTTGTTATTATTTATTGTAAGCTTAATGCTCATTTCAAAAAAATCAGAATTCCCTGTTGTAGAAAAGAGTGATCGATTGTCTGAATTTCTCAAAATTGGAGGAGTCTATCATGAAAAAACAACCTCGGAAGACATTTCATGGAAGATCCATCGTTCTCCGTTCGGACTTATCCTATTTTTTATTATTGGCTTTCTTGCCGGTATGTTTGGCATCGGTGCTGGATGGGCAAATATTCCCGTCTTAAATTTAGTTTTGGGTACGCCCTTAAAAATAGCGATTGGGACGAGTAAATTAATACTATCTGTAACAGATACTAGTGCCGCATGGGTTTATCTGAATTCAGGAAGTATCCTACCCCTGGTCACAATACCTTCTGTATTGGGGATGATAATCGGAACGAAATTGGGTGTAAAGGTTCTTCTAAAAACAAACCCGGCAAAAGTCAAATGGGTTGTTATCATATTGCTGCTTCTTTCGAGCATAGTATCAATAATAAAGGGACTTCAAGTCAGATGAACCAAAGAAATCAGGCACTACTTGGGCAGTTAGCATATGCAAAAATTGTTTACCGTTTAGCAAATATCGGAATTATCGCTATGACGTTAAGCTATATTTTGTATATAACCGGGTATCCAAAACCATTTTTGCCAATAGGCAAATTAATCCAATTATGGGAAAAGCGGTCTACTGAATTTATTGAAATAACACAAATGCCTCTCGGATTCGATCTAATACATCATTTATCGCAAAGTGATGTCATAAGTTTAATAAGCATTATTTTTGTTTCATCGATAACAATAGTGGGATATATTAATATGTTGCCTTACTTCATTAAAGAAAATGATCTGCCATACACTCTAATAATTGTTTTCCAAATTATAGTATTTATTTTGGCAGCATGCGGTATTCTCAGTTTCGGTGATCATTAATCGAGAGCTAATCGCATAGCATAACCTAACCAAAAGCCAAAAATATACTAGAAAGACCATTCTACTGCATCACCGAACCGACATTCTAGCTTGATTAATTCATCCGGCTTCTACTGCGTGCGCATATCTCATTTCATATAAGCGAGTTATGAAAAACTCAAAGAATTGAATTAGTTCACTATTCCTTCACCTTTGGAACCTACATAACTCATTGATCTAAAGTAAGCTAAGCACTCTCGTAACGAAACCGCATGAATTAATCAGGTTAGGTATATTGATCATTAATTGACAATAGCGATTCGCACAATTTATTAAGAATTATAGCAAAATCGTAACAAGTTGACCTAATTTGCCATTGCAAGCTGAATGTTTCTAAACTTAAGGTAGACATTATTAAGTCGTACTTGTTGTGAATTAGTGATTTTTTTAGGTAGTCGTTTTGTTGTAATTATATGTCCATCAGCGAAAAGAATATTATACCCTTTCGCATGGGGATTTGGGGCATTTTTCGAAACGCAGTTAAATTCAATAAGCACCCATTTTCTTTCTGGATTACGTAAATTTTGTTTACCTCCAAGAGTATCGTTATACACAAACGTTAATCCTTTGTTTTTTAATTTATCAGGAAGTGACGGGCAAGTCCACAATTTTTTAGGACCGCCAAGTAGAGTTCGAATGCTGTCAGGACCTTTTTCAGGATCTTTAGGATAAAATGCTGCGGTTGGATAACTATCATTTTCAAGGACATACATACGTAAGAGCTGACCAATTTGCGTTAAATTATTAGTACATTCAGCATGATATGCCTTTTGTTTTACCTTTTGATATGAATTGTTAGGAATTGCTGAAATAATTGCTACAACTGCTAAAATTTCCGGAAGAACGAATCGTGCAATTCTTAGGTGACTATTTGATTTTATGAAACGTTTCATTATGATCTCCATAATTGTGTTATGTATGCGAAAATAAGCCGACATTATAACCAATTGTATTAAAATCTAACTTATGAATCAAGATATAAACAATTTTAAATCTGAGTCTAATTATGGCATATGGTTTGCTGGAGTTTTAGTACTAGTATTCCCAATTGCATCCACACAATTGAGTTTTTCATTTATCTATGGCCAAGGTCATGCTGAAAGACCTATAATAAGTTTTTTAGCCTCCTTTACGGTTGGCTGGTTTGGTCTCCTTATTGGCTATTTTAATTGCCTCACGACTAATCATAAAAATGCCAATTTAAAATGGATTGTTTTTATTGGAATTTTGGCCCGTCTATTGTTTTTACCGTCAAATCTTATTCTTGAAAACGACTGTTATCGCTATGTTCTTGATGGACAAATGGTTCTTGATGGAAAAAATCCCTACAAACATCCGCCAGATTATATCAAAAATAATCTAAATAATTTCTTAGAAAATAAAAATCATAGTGATAAAGCGAATCTTCTTTTGTCTAGAATTGGTTATCCTGGAATATCCACAATTTATCCACCTGTGGCCCAATATGCCTTTGCAATTGGATCATTCTTGACGCCCTGGCATTGGTTTGGCCAGAGGTTGATATTTTTATTATTTGATATTGTGGCAATTTTTTTAATTATCCACATTTTGAAATTGCTGAATAAGCCTTTGGTCTGGGTAATCATTTATGCCTGGAATCCTCTAATTCTAAAGGAAATAGCAAATTCAGCACATCTTGATAGCTTGGTCTCCTTTTTTTTGTTATTGTGGGTAATAATGTCGATTTATTGGCTGCGAAAAAAGCACATCATATGGTTACTGCTAGCAAGTATCGTATATGCCGCAGCAATTCTTGGTAAATTATATCCCTTAATATTAATGCCTATCGGTATATCGTTTGTCATTCGATATCAAAAAAACTATCAAGGTATTCTTTTATTTATACTCGGAGTATCTGCGACGCTAATCATTGGGTATTTACCCTTTATTGACGTTGGAATCGATCAGCTAACCCATGGACTTCGGATGTATAATAGAGAATGGATTCAAAACGAAGGAGCGTTTTATCTAATCCAACTTATTTGCGAAAAACTTCCCATAAACAGCGTGATGCCTATTGATCGGTTAGTAAGCAACTTAATTGTAGGAATTATTGCTGTATATCTATCCCTAAAATTACGGCAGGTTAAAGATAACGGATTCTCCTTGATCTACCCTATACAAATTGTTCTTCTTTTTTGGTTTTTATTTTTACCAGCAGTCTTTCCCTGGTATTTAATCAGTTTGATTGCGATTACATCCTTAAATCCTAAAATCTGGATCGTAATTTTAAGCGGAGTCACGTTTTCATATTATTTATCGTTTCTAATTAGTTACAGAGATTATCCTGATAATTTCAGGATTGGCATTCAATTAATTGAACATATTATTATATGGGGAGCCTTGATAATTGGTCAACTTAGAATGTACATATTTACTAAACAGAAAACATTAGCCTGAATAATTCATGAACTTTCGTACTTAGAGTCATTACATTGCTTGAAATCAATGAGTTATGAATTTTATCCGCGTACAGAAATAGTGAACTATTTCGAACCCGGATAATTTTGTAACCCATTAATATCTCACGATATTATGGCTCGTAATAAAAAGTTTATGAATTATTCAGGTTAGCAGTCTAAAATTGAAAAATGTAATAATAACTCATATTTTGGGTTTCAAATTTATGAATTTTGCATCACATCACACCAAGAGCTTCGGCCTTAATTTGTCTCTGGCATGAAGAATCATCCATTTGCAAAGCCCTTTGTAGAAAATTTTCAACTGTACTATTGATTGCATCTTTAAT
>JAJFLO010000347.1 GCA_021772675.1 Verrucomicrobiota bacterium
TTTCGCCACAAACACAAAATGATACATTAGCAATGATACGTTATGACTTTTACGAATTAGCTTACCCATGAGCTAATTTATAGCATCCTTTTCTTGACGCCGCAAGCGGACGGGGTATTAAACCCATGGCTACGCAATAAACCAAGGACTTTCAATATACAAAGCTGTTTCAAAAATTTTATCCGTAAACATATTATTCCCTCCCGTCAATAAGTTTTTGTCAATACAATAAACCATATCAACGGGATAGGCTAAACCTTGTTACCCACTCAATACTCAAAGGAGCCACATTTTGACATCTATTTTTACTGCATTATTCACCGATCCTCAATCACTAAATCCTCAAAACAGTGAGTTATTTCGAGTAATTGATGATTGAGGAACGTATAACTATGAACCGAAGAAAAGATACGAGATGTATGATTTATTTATGGACAGATCTTTGGCCTGATTAATTCATGCGATTCGTCGCGAGAGCACTTAACCTGCTCATAATAAATTGAGTTAATCGGCTTATTTTAGCAGAGATTAGGGCTCGCCGCAGAATACTGATGAATTATTCAGGTTAGGTGAATTTTGAGGTGTTTTTGATAGATTTTTGGAACGCACCAGCGTGTTGTCTTAAAACGTATTCCATAGGCTGTCTACAATTCCATAGTCCAAGGACTCTTTTGCATCCAGGAAAAAATCACGATCAGAATCTTCTTCTATCTGTTTTAGTTTTTTTCCGGTTGCTTTTACAAAAAGATTATTGATTAATGCCTTGATTCGTAGAATTTCATCAGCTTGAATCTGAATATCAGATGCTGGACCAAAAATTTGTCCTGACACAAGAGGTTGGTGAATCATTACTCGTGCACTAGGTTGAATGAATCGTTTTCCTTTTTGACCTAAAGCAAGTATTACAGCTCCCATGCTTGCGGCTTGTCCCATGCAAATCGTACAAATATCTGACTTTACGGAATTCATCGTATCGATTATTGCCATACCAGACGAAATAACGCCGCCGGGACTGTTTACAAACAATTTAATATCATCATGACCGAACGAATCAAGATATAGAATTCTTTTTACTACTTTTTCAGCAGATTCATCATGAACGCCACCCCATAAATGAATGATTCTATCCTTTAAATTTTGTTCATCGATTTTTTCGTCAATACGACTCTTTTTCTCAGCATCGTCATCACATGCCATTTTGTGCATATCTTCTCCTTTAAACTGTTATATTTCCATTTAATCTAATAATTAAATTCAATGGCGCAACTCGCGTCCAATTAAAAATTCTCTTTATCAAATTGATCCCTGTGATTTTTATTTTAATCGTTAATTATTTCTGAATCAAATATTTTTAGCTCGGCACAAAATCATAGATTTCAGGCAATCACTAAAATCTTACGACAATATCGCGTGAATTAATCGGGTTAATCTACTATGATTAAATCTGTTATCAAAATAGTGTTGACCAATTCGACCTAAATCCGTGAAGAATGTTTCGCAATCGAATACAACCATTTGGTCACAAAGATGTTGTATTAAATGTTTAACATATTCATTAGTAAGCCTCATGATTTCTACAACGCTTTCTAATTCAAAGCGTTGTGTTAATTTATTTAAAAATCTTCACGGATTTAGATTCGAGTTAAACGGTGAATATTCATGATTGTTGGCTCAGTTTTAGTAAATATTCATTCCATTCAACAGGGAGCAAATACTTTTTTTTATTGTTACACTGCTTACATGCTGAAACAACATTTCGTTTGTTAGTTTTTCCTCCTCTAACTATTGGCACAATGTGATCCATCGTTAAGTCTTTAGGGTGGATTGTTTTTTTGCAGTAAAAACACTGCCCATGACCGCGTTGATTTTTCCACCATTGTGAATTACGTAATTCCCTAGCTTTTTGTTTTTCTCTTTTTATATGTGGTTCATCGGCCTTTACAAAAAAAACGTTAACATTATCTTTATTTAGCATTTTTCTAAAGTTAAATCCCAATCGTAAGTTTTGTACCCCGTTCAGCTATACACCATGAACCGCAAATAAAGTTCTAATTTTAAATTTTTATATCTGACTCCACACCAGAGGTCATTCATTTAATCACGTCTTTATAGAACAATTTTTGATCATGAAAAATACTGATAACATTGGAATTATCAAACAGATAAGCGATTTTTTTGTTGCGGACAATGCCGTAATTCTCGGCGATGTGGCAATTGGGAAAAATACAAATGTCTGGCCGTATGCCTGTATAAGAGGAGACGTGGCTCCAATTCATATTGGTGAAAATTGCTCAATTCAGGATCATGTAATGGTGCACTGTAAGCATAAGGTTCCACTTGAAATTGCGGATAATGTTATTATCGGTCATCGGGCATGTGTTCATTGTCAAAGTGTAGGCGAGTCTACATTAGTGGGAATTGGAGCTATAATTCTTGATAATTGTATTATTGGGAAAAATTGTTTAATCGCTGCGGGTGCTGTGATACGGCCGGGCACTGTAATACCCGATGGTAAAATGGTCGCTGGTGTACCCGGTGCCATTATCCGAGATGTTAGCGACAAGGATCTGTCTTACCATCTTGATGTTGTTTGTCGATATGTGGATTTGGCCAAGGACCATAGTCTTGGTGAATACCGGTTATTAAAAGATTAATTTAATATTACTTCCCGCCCTAAAAGAAATACTTGCAACGCGACTAAAATATACTTTGGCAATAGTCCGAACTGACATACTATTTTACTGCTAACGAATTATTGTTATAACCTGAATCCATGATGGTTTTCTTTTTATGTAGATGTGAAGCATCATATTTTTGGTGGTAGTAATAACTACAGCCGATCCCACATGCGGGAGAGACGGTCGGATGCCCGGCGGGCATCCGAATAAGATAATTAACAACTTTATAGCGAAGGAGATACATTTAAATAAAGCCATTCTACGATAGCTGAACGGTCGCTAAAATGTAAAATATCTTTTAAGTATCTTATTGTCACGGATTCAGGTAAGAATCAATGCGTCAACCTTTTATTCGCTAAATCTCTTTGGTTTTTTCATTATAATAGTTGACCATAAAAGAGTCATTAACTTTGGTAAATATAGAATGAATGTGAAAAAGTTCTTCAAACTTATAATTTTGGTTTCCTGTCTTGTCGGGAGTGTTACGTTTTCATTATTGGCCTCACCACATCCTTTGATCGGGAGAAAAGCACCCGAAATTTTTGTAAAAAAATGGTATAATTTAAACCAAGGACAATCGATTCCTAAATTAAAATTATATGAGGGAAAAATTGTTTATATTTATTGCTATCAAAGTTGGTGCCCAGGGTGTCATAGGTATGGTTTTCCATCATTTAAAAAACTAGCAGATAGGTATACGAACAATGATGATATAGTATTTTTAGCTGTACAGACAGTTTTTGAAGGATTTGAAACAAATACCGCGGAAAAAATAGAATTAACAAGGAAGAAATATCAGTTAGATATACCTTTTGGGCATGATGATGGCAATGGCAACGGATCGCAACTCATGAAAGATTACTATTCTGGCGGCACGCCTTGGCATATAATTATTGATAAAAAAGGCAAGATCATGTATTGCGGTTTTCACATTGATGTAGAAAAAACGATTGCAGCTCTCGATTCAATGCTACAGTGAAACCATATCATGATGATATGCTGGCTTTGGCAGTGTATTAATCTAAATATCCAATCTGAATCTCTCACAGAGTTTAATATTGAATGATTCGTCGTTGAGAAGAAAAGGTTAAGGTAGTTCAGCTGAGTCACTAATCATTTTATACCGGAACTCATCGACGGTTTGACCCTCATTAAAATCCAATGAATTATTAGCAAGAACCACTAAATTCGGCAGCTGGTCTAAAAATTTTAAGTTGGAGGTAATATGTGGAGGGATGAGTAGTCGTTTTAACCCTTTGCATTCAGCAAGAGCAGAAATGTCTGTTATAAAATAACATTTTTCCAAGTGAAGTTCTTCAAGATTTAACAAATGCTTCAGTGATTTTATATCACGCATTAATCCCTCATGGATTATTAATTTTTTTAATGGAAGATTTTTTATATCATTTAAATTTTTAACTCGTGTTGAGATTAGGGATAAACTCCGGATTTTCATGCCATTAAGCCCGGAAAGGTCATTGACATTCCGGCCCTGTAAAATCAAGGATTGGAGAGGAATCTTTGCAAGGCGCTTGATGGTCGATTTATTTGCAGCATTAACCCTCAATTCTTTTAGTTGTAGATTGTTTAAGATGTCAAAGTAAATCATTTGCCTGTTATCAATGGTCAGGTTTTTCAATGGGAATTTCTGCAAAATTTTCAAATCAGTTTTTGGAATACCTGCAATCGCCAGATAACTAATATTTAAGTGTTCTAATTCATGTAAATTGGCTACCGTTGAATTTGAGACATCCAAATAAAATAATTTACTTTCAGCGAGGGGGGAAATGTCTCTAACGTTTGTATTTGCAATACTGATCCAACGAAGGGGTGTTCCTTTTAGGGCATTAAGTGAATCAATACTTGTATTGGCTAAATTTAATTTTACCAATGGGATACCTTTTAGAGGACTTATATTGGTTAATTGTCTGTTGTTTGCCAGATTTAACGCAAACTCATTGCCTATAAGAGATATTTCATGGAAAAAATTTGATTGTTGCGGATTAAATTCCTTTAATTTCTCAATAGCTTGTGTAAGGAGACGTTTACTAACATCTTTCCGTACAGATTGTTCTTGGAGAAATCTATTGAGATTATGCTCCGCTAAGTTTTTGGCTTCAACGATTTTTAACACAAATCCCAGTGTGAGTGTCAAGATAACAAAAAGTACAATAGTTCCTGACAGGAATTCTTTTCTGTTTCGTTTTATCATTAATTTTAAGAGATAAAAAAAACTGTTATCTTCGACCGTCGTCGCAAAGCCTCCGAGGTATTTTTCAATATCATTCTGAATTTCCGGTACTGATTGATAACGATCACCAGGTGATCCCTGCATCGCTTTCATTGAAATGGCAGATAATACTTCGGGTATTTTTCCGTCAGGACAATGTGAAAAAATATAGTCTTTATTAAACTCGATGGGTGGTTTAAAATTTCCTTTAACGATTTGATTAATAATTTTTCGAATATTTGTTTCATTAACTGTTTTCTGTAAGGTCAAAATATTGTATAGAATCCCTCCAAGAGCATAAACATCACTGCGTTCATCGACATCATTGATATTGCCCAATGCCTGTTCTGGGGGCATGAATCCGGGCGTTCCCATGATCTGTCCATGCAACGTTTTTATCATATCCTTTCTTTGGTTTTCCATGAGAATGGATTCGATGCCGTCAAAATTAATATTTTTTTTAGGATCCTTTGTACTGTCACTGCTATTACCTTTTATGATTTTTGCCAGACCCCAGTCCATTAACAGGACCTCTCCAAAATCTCCAATCATTATATTCTCAGGTTTTAAATCTCGATGTATTACACACTTTGAATGAGCATATGCGACTGCTTCACACACTCTCAAAAAAATGTTTAATAATCGAACTAAAGAATATTTTTCTAAAAATTCACTATCGCTATTTCTAAGTTTATCCAAAATTTCCACCAGGGTATATCCATGGACCAATTTCATGGTGTAAAAAACATCTCCATTTGCATCCACACTCAATTCGTATACGGGTACAATACTGGGATGTTGGAGTTGAGCTGTGATTTGTGCTTCGATAATGAATCGGATTAAATGATCGTCAGCGGTCCGTTTGCTATCGCCTATAACTTTCATTGCGACTTCTCTGCGACAATTGAGATCCTTTGCATTCAAAATTTTTCCCATGCCACCCTTTGCGAGTAAATCACCGATTCGATATTGCTTTGGTTTTTCCTGAGCAAGTAATGTCGCTGGCAATTTTTCAGAATCACCACCCAATGTTACGCCGTCACCGAGATTTTTATCGGAAAGCAGCTGATTAATTGTTATTCTTTCAGGTGGAATATCAATATTGGAATGGTCCAATTTACTACCATTATGTGCATAGAATTCTGTGGCATTATCCGCAACGTTAGGGTGTTTAGGTTGCTTTTTGGAGGTATTTTGATGTTGAGGAAAGGATGGACTGGTACTTAAGGCACCACATGTCTCTCGGGGCTGATGGCCTTCTTTGTCAGCCATGGATGAGTTCCTTCTATCAGTTCTACATATTAAAAAATTAATAACATGAGTGACTTATATCGGCAAGTTAAGCTGGAAAAAGGATTACTTTCCCGTAATCCATTCAGCTTCGTACCAGGAAATGCCGTAATGCGCTCTTATATTGGTACCATAGGTTTTTTTGGCAAACGCTTCCAATTCTTTGAATGCCCAAAGTAGCGTATGGTATGATTCATCTTCAGCAACTTCAATAATTCCACCTCTCTTTTCTAAATGGGCAATCTGTAGCAAAAAAGCGACACGTTGAAGAACCATAAGAAAAAGGATGTAGGTTGATGGCAATTTGCTGATTTCAGTTAATAAACTTGAATTTCGGCATCCGATAAAATTTATTGTTTTATCCGGTACGTCAATGTTTTTTAGAACGACTATAAAATTAAAAATGCTTAGTGGATGAATTGATATTTTAAAGGCATCTTCATCAAATTTAGTTTGCCAGTTCGGAATGCCATCGCTAAATTCATTTGAAAAATCGACAAGCTTACATTTACCTATAAATGGTTTTACAAATAATGTAAATAGGGCGTTTCCTATATTATTCCCGTTAATTTTTTCGGTGAGAGTATCCAATTTCTTAATTATTTCTTCTTGTTGATCAGGTTTATTAAAAAAGGATTGTGACAGTTTTTCATATTGTCTCCAACTGCTTACTAATGTTCTTTTGCCCATAATATAACTCGCTAAATTCTCTCACTTTTGATTTAGTTAATTCACCGATCTGGAAGTTATTTTGAATCGTCTCTTTCTCAGCTAAGGATTCAAAATTAAAATTTTTCATTAGTATTCGATGAAATTCACTTCTCTCGTTGAACTTTTTCGGTGATTTCAATAAAACAACCAAAGTTGCGAATTCCAACAAATCCTAAACTTCACGGCATTAGGCTCTGACAAGGGTGAATCAAGCCATTCTTTTAAGTTCCTAGTGTGTCGGACCCTACACTAGTCGTAGCGGTTAATCTAATAGTTAATACAAATTTATCAATCACAAACTGACAGTTGAATTGGAATTTGTTTATTTCAAAGAGGCAAAATTTTATAATTGATCAAGAACTATCAATGTTTGAGTACATCATCCAATTAGGAAATTTCCTTGAAGAATTGTGCATCAGATCGATTTATCGAAATGGTTGATAAGACGAAGGATTTTTTGATGGGCTCAAAATGGTTGATACAGTGAACGTACTCATTAAGCTATTTGGTTTAACGTCACACCGTTCGTGAAGTAAATCTTCAGGTAACAATAAGTCGGACGAGAAGAGAGAAATGTTTGACAGATTT
The DNA here is from genome assembly GCA_021772675.1 of Verrucomicrobiota bacterium. Classification (GTDB taxonomy): domain Bacteria; phylum Verrucomicrobiota; class Lentisphaeria; order JABSQK01; family JAJFLO01; genus JAJFLO01. Next base: position 7,498 of record JAJFLO010000347.1, read on the forward strand.
TGATTTTCCGGAATGGAGATATTAATAGAGCCTGACAAACCGAATCTCGATGATACATCGATGATACTGTTTTTTGACTGCAAAAAAACATTCGCCTCAATAGAAATATTGCCACCAGATGCCTGTATGGCTTTAGCGATTAAAGTACTGTTGTTCAATATGACAAACTTAGGATCAATTGCGATGTTTCCTCCGTTAAGACGTGCTTCAGAAGTGATATTGCTATTCGTCAACGTTAGAATTTTTGAAACATTTATATTTACATTTCCACCATCAGACAGTCTTGAGATTGAGTTAATTTCGCTGTCAACCAACGAAATACTTTCAACAGCATTTAGATTAATTGTTCCACCAGATCCTGTACCAAAATTTAAGCTTTGAATTGATGAGTTTTTATCTAGAATAATTTCATGAGTATTCAACGTTATGTCGCCACTTTTTCCAATGCCAAGACTTGTAGAATTTATTGCACTTTCGTGTGTTAGTCCGAAATGCGGGCTATTAATCGTTATATTTCCTCCAGCGGCATTATCTGCATCCGCAGAAATAAAACTGTTATCGAGATGAATTTCATTTGCAGCATTAATTTTTATGTCCCCGCCTGTGCCAAATCCGAAATTTGAGTTATCAATTAAAGATTCATTGCGTAATATCAGTGATCCAGTACTAATTTCTACTAGGCCCGCATTTCCATTGCCTTCAGAAGATGATGATATCACGCCGTGATCGGATTTAAGAATAATCATCGCATTCAATCGTATATTACCCCCATTTCCCCCAAATGTATCATCGCGGCTTTGAGCAAACAATCCGGTATCAAACAATCCATCATTTTCTTGAATGTATATATATTCACTTGCGATGGAAATAGTACCGGCATTGCCTGATCCCAAACTGTTAACCGTGACGGCGGCGCCCCCTGAAATTAAAAAATCATTTGTTGTTATGGTGACACCGCCCCCTGACCCAGCATTTTTCTGGCTCTGAGTTTCTGCGGCAATACCGGTAAATTGTTTGGATTGATCTCCAATTAAACTAAGTGTTTCAGATTGAATAGATATATGTCCTCCATCTCCGCTGCCTGTTGATGATGCATTGATCTCGCCTCGAATAACCTCAATTGATTGGGATACTATAGATATATTTCCAGCGTTTCCTCCACCAGTTTCATGATGTGTAAGTGAAGTGATCCCTGTAGTTTGGTTTGACGTCCCTGCATCTTGGATCACCAGTGAATTACTCTTGATATCAATGGGGCCTGCTATTGCCTGACCAAATGTGGATGTAGAAATTAAAGATCCATCTGAGATTTTCAGTAATTCAGTTTCAATTAAAACACGACCACCCTGGGTATCCAGATTGTGTGAAAATGTTGTTGACAGAATACCGGAAGAAAACAGTGATGAGTGATTCGATAACGAAAGTTCTTTCGCTGAAATTTGTACCAAACCACCATTGTTATCGCTGAAAGATGTATTATCAATGAGTGCGCCGTTACTAATTTTCAACGAATCGGTATTTATCGATATCGTACCGGAATGACCATTGGTATTGGACTCAGACTGAGCAAATATTCCTGTGAGTATCAATGAATCATTGCGAGCCAGGTAAATTTGACTGGCATCAATATAAATATTGCCTGCCTGCCCATTCCCAAATGAGCTTGTATTAATTTCTGCACCATTGACTATGTCCATGTTTTTCAGCGTTAGATCAATATCCCCTCCGGGTCCCGGATTGATCAGTGACGTTGTTATGGTGAAAATGCCAGTTGAAAATTCGCCATTTTTTCCGTCTATAAGCAAATTCTCTGTGTTGACCTCTATACGACCTCCAGAAATGCGTCCCTGCGTTAGAGTACTGATGATTGCTTCACTGGTTATGTCGATATTATCAGTTTGAATTATAATATCAAATCCCGATGCGTTTTGTTGATTCTCCGATGAGATTCCCGTAAAAAAATCTGTATTTTTACCATCAATTGAAATGGCATCAGCATTAAGTTCAATTTTACCGCCTATTGATCCATCTAAGGAAATTGCGGTTAATCTTGAACCATTGTGAATTACGATTTCTTTTGCATTTATTATTAGATTATTCGATGCAGAATCATGTGAGGAAATGGTTTGAATTATACTGCCATTCAGGTCAAGTTTTCCGGTCACGTCAATTAGTAATTCCGCGTTTCCAAAAGATGAATTTAACGAGATTCTTGAATTGTTAATTGATAAATTATGACCAGACAGCCGGAAAAAACTGTGATTTGTTAATGAAATAGATTGATCGATAATTTCAATATTACTGGTCTGAACCTGATCTAACAGACTTTCAACGTTGAAGATAGGAGATGATCCAATCGTGACGCTGCTCGTAGGCTCACTGCCTATAATATTAAGATTTCCCTCAATTATGTTGTTTATTCCATCTGCTAAATGAATTTGATTGGCGATCAATGATATAGATCCGTTTTTAGGTATAGAAAACGTGGATCCCTGAACAATTATGGTTGATGGATAGCCATTAATAAAATTAAATGAAGAAGGTACGCCGGATGTTAATATACTAGTATTTTGTGCATTCGTATCAAAGAGCCCATTGTCATCAAATGACAAATAATTTGCTGTGCTAATGTACAAAGATCCCAATATGTCCGCTTGGGAATTTGGACCCCATATGATACCATTTGGGTTTATAAGGAATAAGTCTGCACCATTAATCGTCGATTGGACAGATCCCTTTATGACAGAGGGGTGTATATCCGTAATTCTTGATATGATATTATTAATTGTTAAAGGCCCCGAAAAAATTGCAGTTTCAGCACTGTCTAAGTTAAATTGGCTGAAGCTGTGAAAAAGGTTATTGCCTACTGTTAAGCCTCTGTCTGCTGTGATTGCATAATTCGGACCTGATAACGGCTCCTGAGGACGTAAGGATGAATCCAAAATTACCTGGGAATTCGACGAATGAGTAAGATAAAAGGAGGCGATACTGACCCAAAGTGCTAATTTGTAAAGAAGATTTGATACATTCATAGAGGAATATACCAAATGAAATGGAATGTAACAATAAGAAAATAATTTGGATTGGAGTTTAAATGAAACTTCTTTCCTTGGCGGCACAAGAAATTGTCGTCTATCAGTCTATCGGACTTGCACACCTTCGGAGGATCCGGGGGTACTTCAGGTGCATTGAAATGAATAAAGCGATACAGAGTATCGTTGTTTCCCTTCAATGTTTTCTGAGCGCCAAAAGACATTTACCCAAAATGGGGTGCACTTCATCCACCGCTGGGTGGTGTTAGCTAAAAGGACCGTACCTGCGGTAGGAACACTTTTTCACGGCCTATCCTACAGGCTAAATAAATACAATCAATTTTCAAATTATTTACAGGATACGACACTAATTCGTAATCATTGTTGAATTTTCGGTATTTCCCTCGACAACATTAACCAAGCTGTTTGGGTTGCCGAAATCAAACACAATTATAGGCATAGAATTATCCATACACATCGAAAATGCAGTGGAGTCCATAACTTGCAGGCGTTTTTCCAATGCCTCTTGAAAGCTGATTTTATCATAACGCTTTGCAGTCGGATCAACTTTGGGGTCTGAGGTGTAAACTCCATCAACTTTTGTTGCCTTTAATATAACTTCAGCATTGATTTCATTCGCTCTCAGTGCGGCGGTTGTATCTGTCGTAAAGAACGGATTTCCGGTTCCAGCCGCAAAAATTATAACTCTTCCTTTTTCTAAGTGGCGGATTGCACGTCTGCGAATATAAGGCTCTGCAATCTGTCGCATTTCAATTGCTGTTTGTACCCGAGTTTCAACATTGTTTGCTTCCAACGCGTCCTGTAATGCTAGTGCATTTATTACTGTCGCTAACATTCCCATGTAGTCTGCAGTTGTTCGATCCATGCCCTTACGGCTTGCGGAAAGTCCCCGAAAGATATTCCCACCCCCAATGACGATAGAAACTTCAATTTTTTTTTCGACAATTTCTTTAATTTGTTTTGCTATTTGACCTGTTCTGTCAGGATCAACACCGGATGTTGACGGTCCCTTTAACGCCTCGCCGCTGAATTTTATTAAAATACGTTTATACATTGATTCGGAATACCTCCAATAGATAATTTCATTGTTGTCTATATTGAGAACGCTGCTCAACGTTCACAGTTTCGAAACTTGGATTTTCAAAAAAATTAAAACTGTGAATCAAGAGTACAGTGACAGTATAAAAAAAAACCACCCCGTTGAGGGTGGCTTTTCTGAGAACTTAAATTTCTTCACCTATTTGCCAGCGCACGAATCTTAAGATCGTTGCATTTGGATCAACCTGCTCAACGCGCTTTTTGTCATCCTTAACCCAAACTTGCTTTAGAAGACAATTTTCTTTATACCATTTATTGACTTTTCCCATTAATATCTTCTCTAAAATCTCTGTCGGTTTACCGATTAATTCCGGTTGCGCCGCTGCAATTTCTTTTTCTTTTTCAATGACGGGTTCGGGTACTTCTTCAGGGGACAAATAAAGGGGATTAAATGCGGCTATATGCATACATAAATCATTTAAATATTCCTTGTTAGATCCATTCTTAACCTCTACAATAACACCGATTTTACCTCCCATATGAATATAAGAAGCGCAATTTGCATTCGATTCCCATCTGAGAGCACGTCGCAGCTGAATGTTTTCACCTACTTTTGTTACCAGATCAATTATCGCATTTTGCTGATCGTTTTTTACGGTCTCCGAAAGATCACCGGTAGTGCTATAGTTTTTCGAAACCTGAAGGCATAATTCATCGCAATAATTAGAAAACTGATCATTTTTTGCGACAAAATCAGTTTCACATAATACTTCAATCATTGAAGCGGTTGTTTCATTTATATGAGATGCAATCTTCCCCTCAGTTGTTGCTCTATCTGCTTTTTTTGCAGCTTTTGCAATTCCCGATTTACGCAATAAATCAACCGCTTTATCCAAATCTCCAGAACTTTCGGTAAGTGCCTTCTTGCAATCCATCATACCTGCACCAGTTTTTTCACGCAGCTCTTTTACCATTGATGCTGAAATTTCAGACATGTTGCAATTCCCCTATATTTTATAATATCATTCTATTTATCGTCTTTATTTTCGACGGAGTCTGTTTCAATTTCTGAAGTTTCAGCTTTGGTTTCGGTTGCAGCCTCAGATTTACCCGCTTTTTCGACTATTATTGGATCTTCTTTTGCTTTCTTTATTGATTTTGCTGTAGTCGTATTCTTTTTTCCAGAATTATTTTCCTTTTTCTTGGGTGTTTCAGCTGATTCTTTCACAGAACTTTCTTTTGATTTTCCTTCGCCAGATTTTTCTTTATCATTCTTTTTACTACTTTTGGCTTTTGCCAGCTTGTCAGCATTTTTGGATTCTTCAGCAGCTTTAGCGTTGGCCATTTCCTCAGCTTCACGTTGCTTTTGCTCTTCTTCCTTTTTCTTACTATACACGGCTTGGGCAGCCAATATTGTGTTTTTTAAGGCTTCTAATAAGATTTTAATTGATCGATGAGCATCATCATTTCCGGGGATTACGTAAGCGACATTTTCCGGGTTTGAGTTTGTGTCAACAATGCCAATGATAGGTAGATTTAGACGGCATGCTTCTCTTACAGCGGTATGCTCGTATAAGATATCGACAATTACTACTGCCTTTGGATTCTTTTTTAAATTAACAATTCCAGATAGATTTCGTTCGAGTTTGGTAAGGTTTCGGCGTAGGGATGATGCTTCTTTTTTGGGTCGGGTATCGAGTTCTCCAGATTCTTCCATGGCACGGATTTGTTCCATTTTTGATATGCTCGACCGTATCGTTTTTATATTTGTCAGAGTTCCGCCTAACCAGCGTTCGCTCACAAAGTGCATATTAGTTTCTTCTGCAATTTGTCTGATTATTTCCTGGGCTTGACGTTTTGTACCTACGAATAAGATTTCTTCGCCTTCCGACACTAGATCGTAAACAAACTTACAGGCGTGTTCCAGTTGGTGCATTGTTTTAATCAAATCGAAAATATAAATACCATTTCGAGTCCCATGAATGTATGGTTTCATTTTTGGGTTCCATCGTTTCGTTTGGTGCCCGAAATGAACGCCTGCTTCAAGTAAATTTTGAATTGTAATTTTTGTCAAACTGATCTCCCGCGTTGGATATTGAATTAAGATTAATTGTTTGTGATGGTTATAGTATAATAAAAAATATTTAATTTAGGATATTAAAAAGGCCGAAATATATATTAGAAAATTGAATAAACAATTTATTCGCTACAAGAATGTGAAAAAAATGAAACGCCCGTGAATTGAGTTGAAAAACACCATTCAGGCGTCGCTGCTTGGGCAAACATGGGCTGGAGGTTACAAAAGTACCTGGGTCGCAAGGATTTTGCTCACATTTTACACATGGATTCTGTTGCACAAATTCAATCAACTACCTGAATCCGTGATTGGGAATCGTATCGCTTATGAACCGAAGATGAGATGCGATGCGAGATGTATGATTTATTTATGGAAAGCTCCTGACGATCCCTTCAATGCTCATTTAACTAGTTCCGTCAGTATATCGCCCATTTTTTCCAATAGAGTCCATGCATCGCTGTGACTTGAATTATTATTATTGATAAACGAAAACGAATATTTAGGTTTATTATGCTCCAACAAGTATCCAGACAATGCCGTGACTCCATTTAGAGTTCCAGTTTTTCCAATGAGTGAACCTTTTATTTTACTATTCAAATATCGCTTTCTCAGCGTTCCGGATTTTCCAGCGACTGGCAGGCTTCCTATAAAAGTATCCTTTTGAGGTCTTTCAGTCATTAAATTTAAGATGCTAACCAATTGCAATGGTGATATTTGATTTTTTCTGCTTAATCCTGATCCATCAACAACTGAGATGGTACCAATGGTCGGAAGATGCTCAGATAATATCGAAATAACAGCATTGCTGCCTGTATCATAATTTGCTTTTCCGGCAAGAATATAGCCTAAGTTAAGAAAAATAATTTCTGCTCTCAAATTGTCACTATATAGTCCCGTATATTTTACTAAATCTCCCAATGGTAACGAATCTAGTTCAAATAGTTGATATTTTACCCGTTGTCGGGGTTCAGTTTTTTGGGGATAGCAATGAACAGATATGCCATTTGCTTCGAGCTGATGCTTGATTTGCCAGTAATAAAACAACAATGCCGGAGTTTGTTCTATGCGCCAGAAATCAATACTGTCTGTCTTTTTGTTAACAAATATTTTATCAGGATATTGCTGAGAGGGGCCTCGTTTTTGTTTTCCATTTCCGTTGTAATCTACTAGGCTGAATCCTTTTGCTGGTGTGGGGCAGGAAAATATAGATTTATTGTGAACGCCAATATCAACTGTATTTTCATTGAATAAAACGGGTGCCGCAGCCGGATAATGGTGATTCTTGCTCATATCAGTCCATTCACTCCAATCAATAATTATATTTCCATCAATCTCATTAATCCCTGCGTCATTTAGTTTTTTTACAAACTGTTTAATCTGTTGCGCCAGTTTGAAATTTTTTTCCTCAATACTTAAGTCATGCGGATAGCGGCCTGTAAAGTAGATCGCTCCGAAACCCTTGATGATTAGATTGCCGTGTAGGATATTATTGGTGATTGGTCCGTCAGCGAAAAATCCAGTGTTACTTCGATAATATTTACCTAATTTAAGTAATGCTGCGGCTAGTGTAACGAGTTTTTGGTTTGAGGCGGGAATAAAAGATTTATTCTGATTAAGACCGTAAACTATTTTTTTTGTAGGTATATGACTAATGCAACATCCCCAAATACCTTTAGAGGCAGGTATTGAGGAAAATAATTGGTCCAGTCTAGGCTTAATATGTTGATCTTGGTTTGGATAGACCGTTGGCTGGCTGATACTGAATAATATTATGTAGAAATAACGGATCCAGAACTTATTCAACATTATTGAGAGAAATCATCGCTTAGCTCATTGTTCTCAAAGATTTTGTTATGAGCGCAGGTGGTTGATTATAATTGCGTGGTTTAATTATTGTGAACGGTTAATATATACCGACAGCCATTAGGATTTCGACAGGTTTCTGTAAAATTGTTGCCTGAAATGAATAACGAATGTCGAAAAACCTACTACTTGCAGTATATCATACTAACCTGACTAATTCATCCAGCTTCTACTGCATGCGCATATCTCATTTCATATAAGCGAGTTATGAAGAATCCAAAGACTTGAAATAGTTTCCACCCACCACGGCGCGTTATAAACCACGGCGGATTTTCAACACTATTCCTTCACCTTCGGAACCTACATAACTCATTGATCTAAAGTAAGCTAAGCACTCTCGTAACGATGCCGGATGAATTAATCAGGCTAAGAAATCGTGGATAGAATAAATCCGATCATGTGAATTTTAATACATTCGACCAATTAGAACTGTGAAAAAAATGGTGATTAATCTACAATTTCCACCTGAGTATCAAGTGAAACTATATCGAATAATTCTTCGACATTTTCATTAACCATACGCACACATCCTTGACTGGCTGCTGTTCCAATTGATTGAGGTTGCCAGGTGCCGTGGATTCCGTATCCTTTTAGTGTCTTTGGTGTATCTCCTGTAGGAACCAGGCTCATCCATCGCGTGCCAAGTACGTTATCCGGATCACCAAATTTTACAACCTTTCCGGGGCGCCACCAATCCGGCTCAAAATCTTTGAGATCAATTTCAAATGTTCCCACTGGAGTACGATCTTGTTTGCCAATTCCAATTCGATATACCTTGACAACTTTATCTCCATTCTTTACCAGGAGCAAAAATTTGCTTTTAATGACCTTTATGGTCCAATCAGCAAAAAATATTCTAAATGTCTGATCTGGATAAATCAATGGATTCGTTTCGTCCAGACCATTACTTTTTTGAATCATCGCAACTGTAGCATTGAATTGATGAGCAATTTTTACCAAACTGTCACCGCGCTTTATCAGGTACGTTTGTTTTTCAGGGCAGGGCGCGTCTGTAAACATGAAAATAGTGTTAATCTGACTTAACAATTCCGCTGCTTTCATCCAGTATTTACTATAAAGTTCTAAATTTGGATCTAATAAAATATTCTCTGTAATTTTGCGCGAATTGATTAAGTCCTCTTTTTCAAAAAGGTCCACAGCCTTTTGTAGTTTTTCATTAAATCGGGGAGGAGGATCGTTTCGATTAATAGTAGGCCTCTTTGATTTGTTTGAAGTGGAATTATTTGATACCGCCGATTTCGATGTAGATTCTATTTTTGCTTTGGTTTTTTTACCAAGAATAGATAGATTCTTGATTTCAGTCCGGAAGCTATATAGGATACTTCCACCAATAGAAGCAGCGATAAGAAAAATAATAAGTTTAGTGTGCCAATACATTATTTAATGGTCCTTAAAATTGTAAGATTACATTTCATATAAAAAGGTTAATTCTCAAGAACATTGTTCATAAAATAAAAAATATCAACAACAGCAAAAGTAATTAAATAAATTAGAGGTTTTCATAACACAAATTGATGTCTCTTGTCATGATCTAAAGCAGTACCATCCATGAATTATTCAGGCTAGGTGTGCTGAGAACAATTAAGACTTACGTTGGTCGTCACCTCTTATTTCAAATGCCAACTTAAACAACAGTTTTCGCATTGACGCGATGTCTTACAATATGTCTTTCCCAATGCCACAATTAAAGCATGAAACTCCTGGTAAAAAGATAGATCGTGCGTGAGATGAGTCTCAAATAACGACTTAATGTCGCTATAGCTGGTTTTTTTATAGATCACAGAATGTCGGATCAAAAATCGTCTGGTATAAGCATCAACGACAAAAGTTGGATATTCAAACGCATATAACAAAATACTGTCGGCGGTTTCTTCCCCGATACCGTTTACGTTTAATAGACTGTCTCTTAAATCAACTAATTCGACTTGTTTTTCTAACGCATTTTCTGAATTTTTTTGCCACCATTTGACCATATTTTTTAAACGATCTGCCTTGAGATTGAAATATCCGCTAGGTCTAATTAATTCTGCCAGTTTTTTTGAATCAATATCGATTATTCTTTGAACATCAATCAGATTCGTTTTCTTCAGATTATTGATGGCTTTTTCTACATTAGTCCAATTTGTGTTTTGCGTTAAAACAGCGCCAATTGCAACTTCCAATGGAGTATCTCCCGGCCACCAATATTGTTTGCCGAACTGTGTCAGTAATGATTCATAAAATTTAAGTAGTATTATCTTGGTATCATTCATGGTTCAGTAAATTGTGGAGAGTCAAAAAGTGACAGATCACTCAGCAATTATGAGCGAATGTTTTTTAGGCATTAGATTTCATAAATGTATATAAATAATTCGTATAGTTTGCATGGATGCCGGTATTTTGGAGTTCAAGCTTCAGCTTGTTTTTTGTCTTTTTTAAGGATTAAATAAGCAAGCTGAAGCTTGAACTCCAAAATATCGGCAATTCAATCCCAAATAAATTCATTGTAATCTTAAATGCGTTTCACCCACAATTGCTGCAGATCACTGATCTATAGTTACCCTACGGTTCATAATCCAGTAAACGTTCACAATGTTTGGGGGTCAGTGTCAATCTGTCGGCGACCATTTTCTTCAAACATGGTCATGATTTTTTATATGCGCTAGGCAATATTCCTGACCGTTGCTGCATCGAGAGCACACTCTAAATTCTAAATCGATATCATCTTTATCGGAAATGTGACATATACCACATTCGTGTAGGGGCTGTTGTTTTTTTATCTTCATTTTTTCCTCGAATTCCCGCTTGCGAACTCTTCCCTTAATTAGATTCATCAAATCCTGGCCAAAAAATACGAAAAAATTAACCGTCGATGCAAAGATCATAACTCGCTGAGACGCGGTCCCGAACAAAAACTGGATCCCATATAAAAACCACGTAAATAAGGCAAGGTATTTTACTTTCACAGGAAGAACGAAAAATAACAAAAATTCAAATTCAGGAAAAAGAAATGCAAATGCAAGAAATACTGAACTTTGAATATAAAGATTGTCAGCGACATGAACAGGTCCCAGAAAAACACCAATAATCGTTGACGAGAATGCGATAAATAAATACAAATTATACTTAAAAATTGTCCACTCTTGTTCTAACGCTGTGCCCATTAAATAAAAAATATAAACCGCAAAAAAGGCAAAAATAGGATTGGTGTTCGGAGGGACAATCATAAATGTTATCAATCGCCATACTTGGCCCTCTAAAACTAATTCAGGAATCAACACTAAATCATAAGAAAATGAGGGTGTTTTTAAGCTGAGGAAAAAACATAATGCTTGACCTGCCACAAGAATTAATGTCAGGTTTTGAATAGCAAATCCGCCGAATTTTTTCTCTAAATTATCAATTTTATTCATAATAGCTTGTCAGATTCATGTTTGTAAACATTGTAGTTAAATACGAAAATTGAATTAAATCAAGCTGCAACGACGACATTGTAACTGAATACCATTCAATTTAAGATTTTTATAAAAACGGAATGTATCCAAAGGGTTTGGACTTCCGTCCCGCTCAAGTGCAGGACGGGTTTTTCAGAAATTAAATTCCTTTTTTGCAATACTCTAACTTGCATTATTTATAAACTTTTGTAGTGAGAGTCATCAGATTGCGTGAGATCAACGAGTTATTAATTTCATTCGCGTGCAGAAATAGTGTTGAAAATCCGCCGTGGTTTATAACGCGCTGTGGTGGGTGGAAACTATTTCGAATAAGGAGCGTGTCTCGTTTGTAGTCGCGCCTTCAGGCGGAAGCCTGAACGATGCTTCAGCGAGGACATTCCATCATAGGAGATCGCTGAAGCTCTCCTGAAACTTCCGCCTGGAGGCGGGACTACGAACGACTTGCAATTAAATTTATAGCAAAGAGGTTCGGAGTACAGTCCCGCTTGTGAGCAGGATTTATTTTGCCTATTGTTGCGATAGGAAACCCCGGCGCAGCCGGTTAAATTTTTGATATTATGTGATATAATGACTCGTAATAGAAAGTTTATGCATAATGCAGGCCAACTAACAATTGAAAGAAATTAAATTATGAAATTGAAACTTGATCGACCAATTGTGTTTTTTGATTTAGAAACAACCGGGATTAACGTAGCCCGCGATCGCATTGTGGAAATAAGTGTTGTGAAAATTTTTCCGGATTATTCAGAAAAAATAAAGAAGCGATTGATCAATCCCGGCATTCCTATTCCCAGAGAAACAACAGAAATTCATGGTATCAGTGATGACGATGTTAAGGATGCACCTAAGTTTAAACAGGTGGCCAAAAGTTTTTATGAATTTCTTGAGAACTGTGATTTAGGTGGATTTAATATTATTAAATTCGATATCCCTCTGTTAATTGCAGAATTTAAGCGTTGTGATTTCGATTTTTCAATTAAAGGCAAACAGATGATTGACGTCCAGCGTATTTATCATAAAAAAGAACCCAGGACATTATCTGCAGCGCTAAAATTTTATTGCAATGAAGAGCACGAAAATGCACATGGATCCGAAGAAGATGCCAGAGCAACAATAAAGGTTCTTGCAGCTCAACTGGAAAAGTACGATGATATACCAACGTCCGTCGTAGAATTGGCCGAATACGCAAATCCAAGCGATCCCACATTTATTGATATGATGGGTAAATTGCGGTGGCGAAATGATGAGGTTGTCATTGGCTTCGGTCAGAAATCCGGAATGTCACTGCAATTACTGGCTGATAAAGAGCCCAATTATTTGCAATGGATATTACGGGGGGATTTTTCTGAAGATATAAAAACAATTGTAAAAGACGCATTACAGGGAAAGTTTATGCAAAAAAGTAAATAAACTGACGAAAAATGATTGGAAAATTGTAACTCTGCGTTTTAAGTTCACTGGAGTTTAATTCGATACAATAGTATCACACGCGGGCGTAGCTCAGTGGTAGAGCATCACCTTGCCAAGGTGAATGTCGAGGGTTCGAATCTCTTCGCCCGCTCCATCTTTCTTTCCTGACCCTATCTCTGTTAACTTTTTTAGGGTACTAGATAAGCTCGGCGTAAGTCCTTTGGGTGTGCATTGTCTGTACTGGATGGAGTTATATCTTTGGAGGATCGAGGCGTACTGAGGTACTCCCCAATCTTCTAAGGTTGCAAATCCGCCTGTACAAACTACCCAAAGGGCGGGCATTTCTTGCAGAATTTCATTTGCGTGGAAGACTACGATCCTCGGATCGACTTACTTCCATGCAAACAAAACTCTATCAAGAACTGCTCCGTGCACACCCGAAGGACTTACGCCGAGCTTATCTAGCCTGCATAATGCAGGCTAAGGAGCTGGAAATAAATAAAGCGTCGATAGAGCTCTCAGATTTGATCGTAACAATTGCACAATTCCTTAAGGTATAGCTTGTCTACTTCGAGCACGTTGGGATTGACGTGGGAACAAGTATGGCGTGAAACTGAGATGCCAATGTCGATAGTTATTTTTTTCCAGTTCCCAAGGGCTTATAGCTGCTCAACAATAATTTAGACACATAGTCTGATTAATTCATGCGATTCGGCGCGAGAGCACTTAACTCGCTCATAATAAATTGATTAGATAAAATTCCACAGTGAAAGTGAATTTTCATTCATTGAAATGTAAAATTGAGTTAATCGGCTTATTTGAGCAGAGATTGGGGCTCCCAGCAAAATTATTCAGGATAGGTCTAAATTAAAGGTTTTTTTGTTGCATTCGGCGCGATATGTCGTTACTTATTTACTGCATGCAGTGCAATAAAAAATGACAAATTTAACAGAAAATGACAAACAGTTTAACTGATGGAGAATGTAAATGATCATGAAACGTTTAATTATAGTTAATTTATGGGTTGTATGCCTTATTAATATATCATTCGTCTTCGGTGAAGAACTGTATAGTATTGATCCCTCGCATGCTGATATTGGCTTTTCTGTATCACATCTGGTGATTAACAAAGTACGTGGGAAATTTACTGATTTTGACGGATTTCTTGTGGTCGATGACCGCGGTAAAATCATTGATGCAGAAGCGGTTATGAAGATTGAAAGCATTGATACAGGAATCGCAGGTCGTGACGATCATTTACGCAGTGCTGATTTTTTTGATGCTGAAACATTTCCAGAAATGACCTTCAAACAATTGCGCTTTCGAAAACGATTGGGTAAAGACGCATTAATCGGAAAACTGACCATTAAAGATATAACCAGAACCGTTATATTATGGTGTAATGTCAAAGGTCCCATCATTGATCCATGGGGTACAAAACGTATCGGTTTGCATGCGAAAACTTCCATCAATCGTTTAGATTATGGATTGAATTGGAATAAAACATTAGAGGCAGGAGGTGTATTGGTTGGCGAGGAAGTCGAGATTGTTATCAATATTGAAGGCACTCTTTACGAGGAGTAGTCCAACATTTTGCATTTTAATAAACCGTAAATATAAATTACCACCTGAATCCGTGATGGCTTTCTTTTTATGTAGATGCAAGGCATCAAATTTTTGAAAAAATTCAGTGAAACCCGTTACCTTGGAAAATGTGTGTTCGTAGTTAACTCCGGACCTCCCTTTCAATTTAGGGAGGTTATAAATATAAAAAACTTTAAAATTGCCGGACGATCATGCTTGTAGTTAAGCGAGTCATCGCTGTTCTTTTGGGTCGCTTAAAAACGCCAATAACTTGGCTCACTACAAACAACCTATGCTTGAAGTTAAATGTAAATAATAAAAATCAGGGCTGTTTCTAAGGAAGCGAGTCATCGCTGTCTTAGCTGCATACTGAATGCAAAGGTTTCAAAACAGCGATGACTCGCTTAACTACAATCGGCTGACAGGCAATGATGGGTTTTACTGAATACTTACAAATTTTTAGCCGTAGTAACTATGGCAATAGTTTGATAACGAAGCAAATGCATTAAAAGATAGCCATTCTGCGATAGCAGAACTTAAAATACCTACTAGCCTGCAAAATGCAGGCTAGGTAACTGGTTTTATACTTAACGTCACGGATTCAGGTTACCAATTATCAGAGCCATAAAATATAAACAATACGACAGGAAAGGATTATGAAAATTATAACAAAAATTAACAATATCTTAAAATTTTTTCTAACGAGTCTAATGGTGTGTTTTTCTACTCAGGTATTTGCATTAGATCAGGAGGAGGGTGCAATGATACCTGCTCCTGTATCTGGAAATACTGCGGGAGAAATCTATAAAGAACATAAAGAATTAAAGATTACAATTGGTGGGAAACTGCGACTTCGATATGAACGCTGGCGTAATGGCGACCTTGTTCCAGATCAATCTTCAAGAGTATCGCGCGCAAATCCTGGAGCGGCAAACGCGTGGAGGAGTAATTATGACGATGATTATACCCTGACAAATCTAAAGCTGCATGCAAATGTTGAAATTACGGAATCGCTGTCGGCCTTTATCGAATTGGAGCATGCTACGATTGAATCAAGCTCAAAAATCAGAGAACATCGCCGATATAAAAGTAAACTTCATCTTCAACAGGCATACCTTCTATACAACGACTCGGTCAACCAGTTAAAAATTGGCCGGCAAATTCTTGACTATGGTTCCCGCCTGATACTTGGAACCAATAGCTGGATAAACAATACCATTAGCTATGATGTCGTCCGTTATGACTATTTTTCAGAAGCGTTTACCGCATCAATGTTTGGTGGATACGAGGCATTTGAACCAAATGATGATATTGATCAGGATAATTTGGTTGGAGGATATCATTTTACATTTAATCCGATGGGGTGGCATCTGGAACAATACACGTTTTACAAAGATCATGATCGCAAGCTTGGATTTGATGATTTCGATGCCTATTCAGTTGGTGCACGAATCAAAAATTCCTGGAATAAGTATGAGATGGATCTAGACCTGGTAAAACAATTTGGAGATCGACGAGGATTTGCAACCCATGGATTTATTGGTCGCTATCTTAAACCTGGTCATTGGAGTCAACTGCGGCTGTTTACATCGTTTAACGTTGCGTCTGGCGGAACCAAAGATAAAGATGATTACGTCGCATTCGCTCCTGCTGGGCATCTTGATCGCCAGTCGACTGATTTTGCTCCCTATATTAACTTGAAAGAGTACGGATTTGGTCTGACTGCAAATCCAATCAAAAATCAACCGCTATACGTAAGATTTTCATGGTTTGATATGTATAAGTACAATAAGCGGGGCGCGATTTATTCATTTGATGGAAATACCATAGTATGGGGTAAAGGTGTCCTTCCTCCAGGGAGAACGACATCATCCCAGTCTAGTCATTTAGGACAACATATATCTCTTTTTGCATCATATAAAATTGCCAAAACGAATACGGAACTTACAGCCTGTATTAATAAGTATTTTATCGATTCTGCTATCGATGATTTTCCAAATCGAGATGATACAAACTTTTTCTATATAAGTGTTACGCAATCATTCTAAGAACCTCTAACTGGGAGTAAATATGCAAACGTTTTCCAGATTGTTTTTTTTAGTGTCTATCATGTCATTAATCCTTACGGGATCAAGCTGCCGTTTTCTTCCCATAGGTGATGACGCGATTGTAAATAAAATTACACCATTGCCTGAGGATGATATTAGTGACGATACTGACAACGTCACAGACACCGAGCTGGATCCAATAGAGAGCGGTACAGAAGCCGAAATTTTACCTTTATCTGAAACGCCATCTCCTGAAGTTGAATCTGCGAAGCCTGTAGAGAGCGTAAAGAAGATGGTTGAACCTGAGAACATTATCGAACCCGGGCCCCAAAAATCAGTCGTTCAACTAGAAACTCAGATTCCAGTTGAGACAATACAAAAAACTGAGCGCGTTAAACCGGCAGATGTTCTGGCCCCAGAGCCTAAAGTAGCCCCTGAACCCATTGCAATTGTACCGCTCGAAATCAAGACTGTAGAAATAGAAAGAGAAACAGAAATAGTTGAAATAACTCCAATACCGACAATCGCTCAACCTGAAATTGTAAAGCCAGAGGTTTACGTTGAGCCTGTAATTTTAAGAGAAATTGAGACGGAAATTGAGATAGCAAGTCTCCCTGAGACCATGGAACCAATGCAGGAGGCGGTAGAGTCCATAACGAAAATTATAGAAGAAGAACCTGTCTATTTGCCACTCGCGACTGGTCACTTAAGCGGTGTCTTAAAAGTGATATCGAGAGGTAAATCTGCAAATCCTGCCGACGTCTTCGTTTCATTATCTCCAACTGGAGAAACCACTATTGAAAATCGACCGGCGATAACCCACATCCTCGAAATGAAAGGCAAGAGATTTATCCCTCGGTACAGTAGTATTATAGTTGGTGATACCGTTAAATTTAAGAACTTTGACCCGTTTTTGCATAATGTATTTTCACGATCTGCCAGCAATAAATTTGACTTAGGTACCTATGGCAGGGGAACAGAGCCAGAACACCAATTTACAAAGCCTGGTGTTGTTAAAGTTTACTGTAATATCCATCCATCTATGGTCTGTTTTATAAATATTGCCGCAAGCGAATTTGTTGCTATGAGCAATAAAAAGGGAGAATTTTCAATAAAAAATGTACCAATTGGCAATTACAGGCTGACAGCATGGAGTATACGTGGTAAATTTGAAGATGCAGTAACGATTACATCAGATGGCAATACGTCGGTGGACATTGTTATAGATTCATCCAAATATAAGAAAAAAAAGCATCTCAATAAGTATGGCAAACGATACAAACGAAAGGGACTCGATGAGTCCTACTGATAACGCGCCTTCAAGTGCGCCAAAGGTCAAGTTTAGTCTAACCCTGAAACTTTTTTTACTCGTCCTGCTCTCTTTTGGCGTTTTGATGACCTTTATCGTTAAACAGGTCGCAATAGAAGCCAATAAAGTTGCGAATGAAACAATCGGTAAATCACTCAAACAAGCTGATACCATACTGAATACCAGACTCGAAAGCCGATTCACAAGTATCTATGAAACTGCTGGGAATTTGGCACGAGATGGGCGCCTTCTTCCCCTGATTTATGCTCAGGAATCGGCCAGCCTCCAGGACCAGTGCAGCGAATTCGAGCAGTCCCTAAATTTCGATATCCTTATTTTTACTAACGACGAAGGCGAGATTCTGGCCCGTTCGGATGACCCGGGGGCGATTGGAGCATATGTAGGCGAAAGTACTCTTTTTACTGCCGCACTAGATGGCGATAAAGCCATGGGAATTATGCGAAGCAATAATCAACTCTTGCAAATTGTCGCTATCCCTGTATTGGATAATGCTGCCTCGGATATTATTCGTGGTACGGTTGCCTTGGCCTATAACCTCTCCAAAGATTTGGCCGATGAAATCAAGAATCTTGCTGGCAGTGAAATCGCATTTTATGCCTTTCCACCCTCTAAAGACTCGGGTAGTTCGGGTTCCCCTGCTGAAGTCTACAATACCTTTGAAAATAATCGGTCTGCATTGCAAGAATATCTTGAAAAAGATTCTGCCCTATGGAATAAAATTTACAAAGAAAATAAGGTCCAGGAAGTCGAGCTAATGTTGAGCAATGAAATCTTTCATGCATTGATAAGACCGCTACAAACCAGTGATAATATGGTTATCGGTTTTACAATCGCCCTACGATCTCGAACCGAACTACTCCGTCCATTTACGATTATCCAAAAGCGCGTGACATTGATCAGCGTCATTTGTATGATTGTTGCATGTATTTTATCCTACGCCATCGCCAGGCACATTGTTAAGCCGATTATCGGTCTTGTTTCAGTAACAGAGATGATTCAAGAGGGAGACTATCCCGAAGAAATTGAAATAAAACGAAGTGACGAAGTTGGGGTCTTGTATTCTGCAGTCTATAAAATGGGACAGGAACTCAAGGAAAAAGCCGAACTTGAAGAATATTTGGCAGGAATTTCAGATGATTTTAGTGGAGTTGACGCCGATTCAGCAACCTTATTAACAGAAGATATGTCAACAGTACATCCAGTCAGCGAAATTCCAGCCGCAGTAAAAGATCAATTCCAACCCGGAAAAATTATCAATAACCGCTATAAAATTGATGCAACCATCGGCGCTGGTGCTATGGGCATTGTCTACCTTGCACACGATCAAGAATTAAATGAACCCGTTGCCCTAAAGATGATTATAACTCCCGGGTTAACTGACAAAGCATTAGAACAATTTAAGGTTGAGATTCGTCTTGCTCGAAAAATCACTCATAAAAACGTGCTCAGAACGCATGATTTCGGTACCTTTGATAACCTTCCATATATTTCTATGGAACATGTTCAGGGCTATGATTTGAGTCAATTAATTAGAAAAAAAGGGGCGCTTGAAATAAAGATGGGGATCATGCTGGCCCGCCAAATTTGTTCGGCAATTGGTGCAGCCCATGACGAGGGAATAATTCACCGAGACCTGAAACCGCAAAACATCATGATAAATCGGCAAGGTGTTCTGAAGATTATGGATTTTGGTATAGCAGTGAGCGTTAATCAAGACGAAATATCCGAAGAAAAGTCAGACTCCGGATTCGATAAAAAGGCAATGGTTGGTACGCCCAATTTTATGTCACCCGAACAATTCATGAATATCGAAGTGGATTTACGAACCGATTTATATTCACTTGGCGTCATACTGTTCTTCATGTTTTCCGGTGAATTGCCATTCGAGGACAAATCCTTATGGGGGCTAGCTAAAAAACATAAAACTGAAGCACCGCCAAAACTATCGTTAAAAAACAGCAAGGT
Organism: Verrucomicrobiota bacterium; assembly: GCA_021772675.1. GTDB lineage: Bacteria > Verrucomicrobiota > Lentisphaeria > JABSQK01 > JAJFLO01 > JAJFLO01. The sequence goes on from JAJFLO010000347.1 coordinate 27,321, forward strand.
TCCCAAAGAATTAGAAGAAATTGTTGAAAAAGCCTTAGCAAAAGAACGCCAGGATCGCTTCTCTAACGCCCGTGAAATCGGTCTTGCCCTGACCCGCATAAAAGTTACCTAAAGCGTACCCGCGTAGCGGATGTAGCTCTATCCTGAATAATTCAATAGTATAGGAATTTGTATTGTAAGTTGTTGTTATTGCTGAAAAAGTACATAATCAATGAAACCATTGTCATGGAGGAGCGTGAGTTTGTAGTCCCGTCTTCAGGCGGAAGTTTTAACGACGCTTCAGCGAGTGCTACTATTGACTCGCTAAAGCTCATCTGAGGCTTCCGTCTAAAGACGGGACTACAAACCTTACC